>JBBEBK010000178.1:2106-9431 GCA_040882375.1 Chloroflexota bacterium | reverse complement strand
AACGTGGTGGCGGTCAACGACATCAGCTTCCGCCTCGACGGCGGCGTGACCGGGCTGCTGGGGCCGAACGGTGCCGGCAAGTCGACCCTGCTGCACATGATCGCCGGCTTCCTGGCCCCGTCCTCGGGAAGCGTGACCGTCGCCGGTGCGCCGTCGTGGCGCCACCCGGCGATGTACCGCCGCATCGGGCTGGTGCCCGAGCACGAGGCGGTCTACCCGTTCCTGACCGCGCGCCAGTTCGCCGCGGCGAATGCCCGGCTGCAGGGGATGGATCGTGCCGCAGCGGCCGCAGCGGCGGCGCGCGCCATCGCCATGGTGGAGCTGGAGGACGTGGCGGACCGCGCCATCGGCACCTACTCGAAGGGGATGCGACAGCGGGCCAAGGTGGCCGCGGCGCTGGTCCACGACCCGTCGATCCTGCTCCTCGACGAGCCGTTCAACGGGATGGACCCCCGTCAGCGGCTGCACATGATGTCGCTGCTGCGCGGCATGGCGGCGGAGGGTCGCACCATCCTCTTCTCGTCACACATCCTCGAGGAGGTCGAGCGCCTCGCCGAGCGGGTGCTGGTCATCGTGGCGGGCAGGCTCGCCGCTTCGGGCGACTTCCGCGAGATTCGCCGGCTGATGACCGATCGCCCACACACCTTCACCGTTCGCTCGTCCGACGACCGCGCTCTGGCGGCAGCGCTGCTCCGCGAGCCGACCATCGCCGGGGCGGCGCTGGACGGCGGCCTGCTGACCGTGCGATCGACCGATTTCGGCGCCTTCAGCCGCGCGCTCAGCGGCGTGGCCCGCCGCGCCCAGATCAGCCTCCACGAGCTGCTGCCCACCGACGAGTCGCTCGAGTCGGTCTTCAGCTACCTGGTCCGACGATGAACGGCGTGATTGCGCGGATCACCCTGCGGCAGCTGCTCAGCCGGCGCCGAACGCTGCTCCTCCTCCTGCTCGGCGGGGTGCTTGTGCTGGTCGCCGGCATCTTCCGCCTTGCCGGGGAGGAGACGCGCGCCCTGCGCTTCACCGCCGGGCTGCTGAACGGCCTCGGCGCCGCCACGCTGATGCCGCTGGTGGCGCTCCTCTTCGGAACGGGGGCGATCGGCGCAGAGATAGAGGACGGCACCGCCGTCTTCCTGCTCGCCAAGCCGATCAACCGCCGCACCGTGGTCCTGACCAAGCTGGCGGTCGCCTCCGCCTGTGCCATCGCCCTCACCTGCGGTCCGATGCTGGTGGCCGGACTGCTGGGTGCCGGCGGGCTCGGCGACGGACTGGTGCTCGGCTTCGTCGGCGCCGCGGCCATCGGCTCGGTGGTGTATGTCGCCGTCTTCCTGGCCCTCAGCCTCATCACCTCGCGGGCACTCGTGTTCGGCCTGGCCTATGTCCTCATCTGGGAAGGGCTGCTGGCCGGTCTGTTCGCCGGCACACGGACCTTCAGCGTGCGGCAGATCACCCTCGCCTTCGCCGACGCGTTCGCCGATGTCCCCGAGGAGGTCTTCGACGCGCCGCTGGCGGTCGGCACGGCGGGCGTCGTGGCGGGTGCCGTGCTGCTGATCGCCACGCTGATCGCCATCCGGCGGCTGAGCGCGTTTGAGATCGCGGGGGAGACCGCGTGACCCACCGAGAACCGATCGGTCCGCCGTGGGACTACGCCTGGGCGGGGCGTGTCGATGAGCACACCTTCAACTCGGAAGCACTGACCGGCAACCCACTCGGCGATCCGCATCGTCGTCCGCTGCTCGTCTACCTCCCCCCGGGTTACGACGCCGATCTCGATCGGCGATATCCGACCATCTATCGTCTTCAGGGCCTCACCGGCCAAGTCGACATGTGGCACAACCGGGGAGCTTTCCGACCGAATCCGCTCGAGGCGATCGACGACCTCTTTGCGCGAGGCGATACGCCGCCGACGATCGTGGTCCACGTCGATGCCTGGACCCGCCTGGGCGGCAGCCAGTTCGTCGACTCGCCGGGGACCGGCCGCTATCACACCTACCTGTGTGACGAGATCGTGCCATTCATTGACGCGCACTATCGAACGCTGGCGCGCCCCGAGCACCGGGGGCTTGCCGGCAAGAGCAGCGGCGGCTACGGAGCGATGGTCAATGCCATGCTGCGCCCCGATCTGTTCGGCGCGCTCGCCACGCATGCTGGCGACGCGCTTTTCGAAGCCTGCTACCTCCCCGAGTTTGCTGGTGCGGCGCGCGCGCTGGCGCGAGAGCACGACGGCAGATTCGAGCGCTTCTGGGCCGACTTCCGCGCCCGTGCCGGTCGCGTCCGCGGCGGCGATGACCACCTCCTGAATGTCTGGTGCATGGCCGCCTGCTACTCGGCTGATGCCGACGGCACGGTTCGGCTCCCCTTCGAGACCGATACCGGCCGCCTGGTGCCGGAGGTCTGGGATCGCTGGCTGGCGTGGGACCCCGTGCGCATGGCGCCGCTGCACGCCGAGGCGCTGCGCTCGATGCGGGGGATCTGGATCGATGCCGGGCGCAGCGATGAGTTCAACCTCGACCTTGGGGCGATCGCCTTTCGCGGCGAGCTCGCCAAGCTGGGCATCGGGGAGCCGACGGTCCACTTCGAACTGTTCGACGGTACCCACTCGAACATCGAGTGGCGCTACCCGATGGCGATCGGCTGGCTGGCGGAGCGGCTCGCGCCCTGAGCCGGGGCAGGAGCTAGGCGGCGACCACCCGATCGCGCCCCGCGCGCTTGGCCATGAAGAGGGCCACGTCCGCAGTGCGCAGCAACTGCTCGCGGGTCGGCTGAGCATCGTCGAGCTCCGTGCAGCCGGCGGAAACGGTCACCGCAAGACGCTCACCGTCATCGCTCAACACCGGGCGTTGGCCGAGGGTGGCCCGCACCTCCTCGGCGAGACGGACGGCATCCTCGCGGGTGGCCTCCTCCAGGATCACGACGAACTCCTCGCCGCCGAAGCGGGCGACAAGATCGGAGGCGCGGAAGCGTTCGCGCAGGACGCCGGCGAAGGTCTTGAGCACCTGGTCGCCGGTCTGGTGGCCGTAGCTCTTGTTGAACTGGCCGAAGTGGTCGAGGTCGAACATGATCGCCGCCATCGGCTTCGGCTCCGCAGGGGAGGCTCGTCGCCAGCGGGCCAGCGTCCGCTCGAGGGCTTCGTCGAAGTGCCGACGGTTGTAGAGGCCGGTCAGCGGGTCGCGCACCGCAAGCTCTTCCACATCGGCGTGCAGGAACGCGTTGGCGACGACCAGGGCGGCCTGCCCGGCGAGCAGCTGCATGGCCTCGATCTCGATCGGTCGGAACGCGGCTGCCGGGGTATGTCTGGTGATGGAGATGGCACCCACCACCACGCCGTCGCGGACCAGCGGGATTCCGGCGCCGGAGAGGTTCAGCGGCTCCACCCCATCCCGGTACGCCACGGGCAGATCGCTGTTGGCATAGTCGTCGTCGAAGACCACTACTCGATCGCGGATGGCGCGACCGGCGAGCCCCTCGCCGGGTCGGATCTCCCGTCCGAGAAGGGATGGATCGGTATCGGTGAATGCGCGCAGCAGGTAGCGACCGCTCTCGCGATCGAGCACGGTGAGTGCCACGATGTCGGCCGCCACGACGCGACGCACGCCCTCGATCATGGCCATCGCCAGGCTGTCGAGCTCGAGCTCGCCGCTCACCAGGCCGTTGAAATCGTTCAGGGCACGGAAGATCGCCGCACGCTCGGCGAGCGCCTCGCGCTCGCGCCGGAGGGCCAGCAGCGTGGCGATTCGGTCGGCGACGGTCGCCACGACGTCACGGTCAGAGCGATCCAGCGTCGTACGGGCCTCGATATTCAGGACGCCCAGGAACTTGCCGTCGACGATCAGCGGGGCGCAGATCTCGCTCACGACCTGCGAGAAGACCTGAAAGTAGTCGGCGTCGCGTGCCACATCCGGAACGAAGGCGAGCTCCCGAGTACGCATCACCCGCCCGACGATGCCGTCGCTCCCTTCGAGCCAGTCGGGCGGCGCTTCGTAGCCACGCTGTGCAGCCAGCCGCAGTCCGGTGCCCTCCGTGACGTAGAGCGTGACGAAGTGGTAGTGGAACTGGGCCGACAGGACGCCCAGCGCATGGTCAAGAGCCTCGGGCCCGGAACCCTCTGGAACGAGGGCGCGGCTGACGGCTTCCATGCCGGCGATCTGCCGCGAGCGACGGCGCTCGGAGACCATCGCGGAGCGCAGTTGCCGCGAGGTGTGCTCCACCGCCATCACCAGCCGGCTGACGCCGATCGCCGCGACAATGCCGGCGCCGGCCAGTGCGATGCCGCGAAGGGCCACGGCCGACGCGTTGCCGGGGTGCGCCAGCTCCGGGGCAAGGTAGACGAGCACGGCCGCGCTCCCGAACACCGTGGCCGGCAACCTGCCAAGCGCGGCTGCGGCGACCACCACGGGGATGTACAGCGCCAGCAGCGGTTGGCTCGGGCCGCCCACGACCGACGCCAGCCCCGCGACGTACAGGAGCGCCACCGCCATCCGCAGGAACGACCAGCCCGATGGCGAGAGACCTCGTGCGCGGCCGGGCACCAGTCCGAGCACCACCTGGAGTCCCACGCAGATGCCAGTCAGGACAAGCACGACCGGGACGTCCCGCGGCAGGCCGGAGGCGAGCGCCACGGCCAGGGCGATTGGGGCAAGGGCGGCGGTATAGATCGTGTACTGGTCCCGCCCGATGCGGCTCGCGGCGAGGCGGGCCCACGACAGCGGGGCGCGCCGCCGCCGCCCCACGCCGGAGGCAGTCGGCAGCGAGATCGCGTCAACCCCCCGAGCGGTGGATGCCATCGCCGCGGACCGTAGCAATCCCACCGGGGCCTCACCATCGCCCGGTAGTACCCGGTACGGTTGTCGCTCCCGGGGCCGCTACCCTCCGGCGGACGCCTCGGCGAGCGCCGATCGAATCGCATCGATGCTCATCGGTCCGTCATAGACCTTCCCGTCGATGAACAGCGTCGGCGTGCTGCTCACATGGAGGTCGCGTGCGGCATGGCGGTCGGCGTCAACCGTTGCGGACACCTCGCTCGACGCGTACGCGGTCTGCCATGCCGTGACATCCAGGCCGAGCTGGTCCGCCAGGCCGGCGAAGAACGCGCCGGCATCGGCGGGGCCGAGATCCTTCCACGCTGACTGGCTGGCATAGATGGCCTCCGACATCGGCCAGAAGGAATCCTGCCGGTGCGCTGCCTCGGCGGCGCGGGCGGCGGCATCGGCGTTGGCATGGATGCCGTCCAGGGGGAAGTAGCGCGAGACAAGGGTCATCTCGTCCGCCTCGGCGAGCTGGACCAGCACCGGCGCGACAATGGCGCAACCGGGGCACTGGAAATCGGCGAATTCGACCACTTCGACTGCCCCGCTGCCGAGTCGCGGACTGCCGGCCGGGGCCAGGCTCGAGCCGTTGGACGGTCCGACCGGCGCGCCTCCAGCCGCACCACCGATCAGCAGGAGCGCCACCACAGTCGCGGTCGCCCCACTGCCGAGCAGCCCGGTGCGACGCAGCCCCGCTCGATCCGAGTCGAGAGCCCGCGCCACCTGTTGTCGCGCACGGCTCGAGCGGGCCTCCGCTTCTGCCACGTCGTCACTGCGCGCCAGTGCCAGCGCCGCACCCAGCAGGACGAGACTGGCCGCGGCCTGCACCAGACACCAGCTGCAGAACGCGTGGATCACGAACAGCTCGATCCCGGTCAGGAGCATCGACGCCGCGGCGCCCGCCAGTGCGGCAACCACGAGCACCGTCGTCGCCGGCACACCGGCCGACATTGGAGAACTGACCGTTCGCAGCACCAGCCAGGCCGCGACGAGATAGAAGACGAGCCCGAAGAGCGGGAGCGGGATACCCAACGGATACGCGAAGTCGCTGGCACGGACGAGATCGCAGCCGGTTCCGGTGAGGCACAGACCCGGCTGTCCCGTGACGTACTCGACGAGCAGGTAGGCGGAGGCGCCTGCCCCAACGATGGCAGCCAGGAGTGCGATGGCGCGCCAGCGCGCGGCAGGGCTTCGATGCATGGCCCCCTGAGGATCGGCGCACGGCCGGTCCCGCCGTGAGTGCCAATCGTCCCGCCGCGGCGTGACAATCCGCCCGATCAGCCCGGGCAGAGGGCGTCCGGCGAGCGTAGGGTTCGCGCAATGCATCCGTTCCGTTTCGGCGTCACCGCCAGCCACGCTCGCAGCGGGGAGGCGTGGAGGGCGCTCGCCCAGCGCGCCGAGGAGCTCGGCTACTCATCGCTCCTCGTGCCCGATCACCTGACGGCGCAGCTCTCCCCCATCTCGGCGATTGCCATGGCCGTCGCGGTCACGACTCGCCTGCGGGTCGGTGGCTTCGTCTTCGCGAACGACTTCCGCCATCCGCTTATCCTCGCGCGCGAGGCGGCGACGCTCGATCTCCTGTCGAACGGGCGCCTGGAACTGGGGATCGGTGCCGGCTGGCGGACCGGCGACTACCGGCAGCTGGGGATGGCGTACGACCCACCGGGACGGCGAATCGACCGCCTGGCTGAGGCCATGCCGCTCGTCAAGCGCCTGCTCTCCGGCGAGACGGTCACGCACACAGGAGCGCACTACCGGCTCGACGAGGCGCGCGCCCTGCCTCGCCCGATCCAGCGGCCGCACCCGCCGATCATCATGGGCGGCGGCGGGCCACGCATGCTGCGGCTGGCCGCCCGCGGGGCCGACATCGTGGGCTTCATCCCCCAGTTCAACCCGCGTGGCAGACCGATGCTGACCGATGTCTCCGAGCGCGCCCTCGATCGCAAGATCGCCATCGTGCGCGAGGCGGCCGGCGATCGGTTCGAACGGTTGGAGCTGAACCTGTTCATCGGCGATGCCGGGATGGTGGGGAGGGGCGCATCGGTGCCGGGATCGATGCTGACCGCGGTGAAGTGGGCGGCGATCGGGATGATCGGTAGCCCGTACGTGCTGTACGGGACGCTGGGGCAGCTGCGCGAGACGCTCGAGCAGCGGCGCGAGCGGACGGGGATCAGTTATTACGCCATCCGCCAGGGCTCCATGGAGGCGATGGCGCCGCTGGTTGAGGCGCTCGCCGGCGGCTGACCGCAGACCGCATACCGCAGACCGCGGGACCGCCTCTCGCCCGCGCGGCTCGACGCAAAGCCGTGGTCAGTTCCCGGCGCACCATGGTTCGCGGTCGCGGTCGGCGGCAACGAGCAAGCGGCCACGGTGTCGGTTGTCTGGTCCGTCGCCGCGGGCCGATAATGGCCTGTGCCGGCGCCCGGGGCGTGATCGGGCGATCCGGCCGAAAGGTAGGTGGTCACCATGGGCCGCCGCGAGATCGGCCTCGTCAGCAGCACGCTCCTCCTGCCGGCGACAGCCTTC
>JBBEBK010000178.1:0-2096 GCA_040882375.1 Chloroflexota bacterium | reverse complement strand
GCGCTCGATCTCAACGAGTTCGTCTTCCACAAGTACACGGGCTACGCGGCGACCGTCCTCGTCCTCGTCCACATCTACGCCCACTGGCCATCGCTCGTCGCCTTCTGGACGGGCCGGACCAGGCAGCAATCGGGAACCGAGGCCGCGACCTCGCGTCCGGCACCCGAGGCGGCGCCGCCCTTGCGCCACGGTGTCTCGCGGCGCGCCGTCCTCACCGCCGCCGGCTTCGGGGCGACCGGGTTCGCCGCCGGATGGCTGGTCCGTCCGCCGGACGCCGGCCGTCTGCCCGGCGAGGACTTCGGCGCGCTTTACCACCGAGCCAGCTCGCCGGGCTTCACGGACGCCCTCGGCGCCCTCATCGGCTGGGGAGTCCAGCCGGCCCGCACGAAGGACTATCCAGAGGCAGCGCGGGCTGCCCTCCCGGCGGTTACGGCACCGCCAGAGCTCTCGATCGCCCGGGCGATCGAGCGGCGGCGCTCGCTGCGCGATTTCGCGGGCCGCCCGCTGACGACGGCCGAACTGTCGTGGTTGCTTCACGCGGCCACGGGGATCACCGGCCCGGGCGGCCTCCGGGCGGCGCCGTCGGCGGGCGCCCAGCACCCGATCGAGACCTACGTGGTGGCCAGCCGGGTCGAGGGCATCGAGCCGGGGGTCTACCACTACGCCGTCGCCGACCACGCCCTCGAGCGCGTCCGGGGCGGCAGGTTCGGGACGGACCTCGTGAGCGCGGCGCTCGGCCAGGAGTTCCTGGGCCAGGCACCCGTGGTGTTCGTTCTCAGCGCGATCTTCGGGCGCCTGCGCTGGCGGTACCGCGAGCGCGCCTACCGCTACGCCCTGCTCGAGGCCGGGCACATCGGCCAGAACGTCTACCTGGCCGCCGAAGCCGCCGGCCTCGGCGCGTGCGCCGTCGGCGCCTTCTTCGACGACGCGGTCAACCGGCTGCTCGACGTCGACGGCCTGCAGGAGGCCGCCCTCATCCTGCTACCCGTCGGGCCGCGCTGATGGCTCGCGGGGCCGTGGGCCGCCGCATGGTTCCTCCTCCCCTGTCAGACCTGGCGCGGGGGAGGGGATGGACGCCTGCCCGGCGACAACGGCGCGGACTCGCGGCTCGGTGTTGTTGCGGTCGACACGGCAGAAGGTCATGAAGGCGCCGAATGAGTAGCGGAGATACTTGTCGAAAGCGGATCGAGGGATGTCGCTGCGGAGCCATTTGACCGGCCTACCGTGGCGCATGGGCGGCGACGGGGATGATCGGCAGCCCGTACGTGCTGTACGGGGCGCTCGGGCAGCTGCGCGACCTGCTGGAGCGACGGCGCGGGCGGACGGAAATCAGCTACTACGCCATCCGCCAGGGATCGATGGAGACGATGGCGCCGCTGGTTGAGGCGCTCGCCGCTAACGACGGTCTCTTGGCCTACGGGTGTCAGGTGCGCCGCCGGCGCGCCGAGATCGATGCACCCGCGCTTATCGCCATCAGGACCAGCAGCGTCACCGCGATCGACCAATCAACAGCGGTGAAGCCGCGCGTACCGGTATCCGGCAAGCCTCGCGAACTAGGCGCCGGGGTGGGCGCGGAAGTGGGGCTGGGCGTCGGCGTCGGCGTCGGCGTGGATGCTGCGACCGTCAGGCCCAACGCGGTGCTGTTGTCCGCGATCGACGGATCAGCCTGGTACGCCAGGACGCTGGCCGCCACTGATGCAGTCCCAACGCTCGCTGGCGTCAGCACGAAATCGACGGTCGCCGTAGCGCTGGGAGCGAGGCTTCCAAGGACGCAACTGATCGTCTGAAGGGACACGCTGCAACTGCCCTGGCTTGGAGTGATCGAACCGGCGGTACCGCCCGCGGGCAGGTTGATCGTGAGCACCACGTCGGTGGCGGTAACGGGACCCCCGTTTAGACCTGTGGCTCGAAGCGCCACTGAGTCACCGAGGATGATTGACGAGGCCGATGCCGATAGCGCCACCGACAGGTCGGCCGCCGCCTCGCCGGCCGCGAAGGTACTGAAGCTCGTGATGCCCGATACGGTCGTCGAGGTCGAACTCGTGCCTGTCACGGTCGGCAGCGACCAAACGCCGTCCCACTTCCCTACGATGATC
>JBBEBK010000177.1:0-9568 GCA_040882375.1 Chloroflexota bacterium | reverse complement strand
GCTTGCCACGCTGGCCGCCGACGAGCTTGGCCTGGATCGGGTGCTGCTGATGCCGTCCGCGCGGCCGCCGCACAAGGGGGCCCGGCGCGTTAGCAACGCCGCCGACCGGGTGCTGATGACCCGCCTGGCCATCTCCGCAGATCCGCTCCTGGAGGTGTCGCTGATCGAGATGGAGCGGCCGGGCCCCTCGTACACGGTCGACTCGGTCGCCGAGCTTCAGGTTACCTACGGCGCGGAGGTGCAGCTGGTGCTGATCATGGCTGCCGACCAGTTGGTCGCGATCGACTCCTGGCGCGAGCCGGACCGCCTGCTCGATCTCGCCGAGTGGGCGGTCGGGCCGCGGCCCGGTACGCCGCTCCCTGAACGTCGCTCCCTGGTCGAGCGCTTCGGTGCGGCCGCCCGCCGGATTCACCTGCTCAGCGGTCCGTCGCTCGACGTCAGCAGCTCCGCCATCAGGCGGCGCGTGGCGTCGGGGCGCTCCATCCGCTACCTTGTGCCGAGGGCCGTCGAGGAGTTCGTTGGGGACCGCGGCCTGTACCGCCGCTCGGAGCGTTCGTGACGCGCCGACCGAGCAGGTTGACGAAGCGGGCGGAGGACGATCTGGCAGCGAGCGGAGATGCGCAACAGGCGGCACAGGCGGAACCGGTGGTTGAGCCCACGCCCGCGATTGAGCCGGCCGACCTCGCGCATCGGATCGTCGAGCTCGCCAGCGATCGAAAGGCGGTCGACGTCGTGATGTTGCGCACCGCCGAGGTGACGACCATGGCCGACTACTTCGTCATCTGCAGCGGCCGCACCGACCGGCAGGTCCAGCTGCTGGCCAACGCGATCGTGGACGCGCTCCGCGACGATGGGATCCGTGCGCTCGGCGCGGAGGGAAAGGGCGCCGCGCGCTGGGTGCTCCTCGACTACGGCAGCGTCATCGTGCACGTCTTTGCCCCCGAAGAGCGCGAGTTCTACGGGCTGGAGCGGCTGTGGAGCAACGCCACCCAGGTGGTCCGCGTCGTCTGACGCCCTCCATGCCGGCGCCGCGGGACGACCTCGGGGTACTGGCCGGGTACCAGTGGCGGGTACCCCGTCCTCCTATTGAGGTGACGGGGTTGCCATCCCATCCTCGGCGCATGGCCGAGTTCATCGACAGCTTCGCATCCGATCCTGAGCCCGATACCGATCGTGGGTCGAGGCCCGCACCGTATCGTCCCGCCGCGCCCGCCACCGAGACCATGGCGGCGGCCGGCGAGCGGTCGTCCTGCCAATTCTGCGGCGGGAACCTGCTGACGAGCGTGTTCGACACGACCTTCCGCGAAGGCGGATCCGATGAGCGGCTCTTCTTCGCGATCCCCGGCGCCCTGTGCGTCCCGTGCCGCCAGCTGTACGTGGACCGGCAGCTGATCGGGATCCTGGGCCTTGGCGATTCGCAGTGCACCTTCGCCATCCAGAGCGACCGGGTCCTGCGGGCGGGCGCCGCCTAGACCGATCCGGGCCCGCGCATTGGCGCGCCTCTGTTCGCTCCCGCTCCGCTCGCTCTCTGTTCAGCCGCTGGTTCGGCGCGTGGCGAGCAGATGCTCACCGATCCACGCGACCAGGGCAGGCTCCTCGGCCATGGCGTTCGACTTGATCGCCAGGTCCGCCTCGAACAGGCCTCGCAGCATCGCCTCCAGCTCAGCCGCGGAGTAGCGCCCGGCGGCCTCGACAATGTGGCTCGCCATCCGTGCGTTGCCGCGTGCGACGCGGCGCGTCAGTTCGGCCGCCGGCGCTCGGGCCGCCACCAGGTCGCGAGCCACGATCAGGTCGGCGACGCGTCCCGCCAGCGCCGCCATGATCCGCAGCACCGGCTGCCCCTCGGCGATCGCACGCTCGACCGCCTTTGCGGCCGCGTCCGGCTCGCGCCGGTCGATGGCGTTGGTGATGGCGAACAGGCTCGCTGGCTTCGTATCGGTTACGAGCGCCTCGACGTCCGCGGCCGTTACCAGCCTTCCGAGGGCGTAGGTCGCCAGCTTGCGCAGCTCGCTGTCAGCGACCCGGGTCTGCTCGCCCCGCTCGATGTCGCTCTCCCAGGCCGCGCCGCCCACCCGTTCGGCCAGCAGCGCCGCGGCGCGCGGCTCGATCTCGATGCCGAGCCGGCCGGCGTGCGCACGAATCCACCCGCCCATCTCTGCTCGGCGAGGCGCAATCCGTTCCTCGACCGTGCCCCCCCGCGCGATCACCGCGTCGGCGAGGCGCTTCAGCAGGGCGGGCGGCTTGTTCGCATCCCGCGAAGGGCGGAGCTCCGCAAGCGCCAGCGCGCCGCCGTCGGGCAGCGACTCGACCAGCGAGAGGAGCTTGTCCGATGCGGCGGTCGAGCGGCCCGCGGCGCGCAGCGGCTGGCGGAGGATCGCCAGTCGCGCACCGAACAGGCCGACCGAGGCCGATTCCAGGCGCGCACGGTCGATCGCCGGCTCGTCGGGCGTTCGCTCGGCAACGATCTCGGCGCCATCGACCACGCCCGATCGTTCGGCGAAGGCCGCCAGCGCCTGGTCGATGCCAAACGAGTCGTCCCCGTGGACGAGAAGCAGCGACCTGGTCATCAGGCGGCGCCCGCCGTCCAGGCGGCACGCAGGCGCGCCACGAGGTCGTTGACGCTCATCCCCGCCGCCGCGGCGAGGACCGCTTCGAGGGCATGCGCCGACGCCCGCGCCGCATCGAGCGATGCGCGGTACTGCGGGTAGCGACGGGCCTGTTCGTCGATACGCTCGTCGATGGTCACGAACTCCTGCGCGACATGGCGGTCGGCGACCGAGACCGCCACCGATTCCCAGCCGCTCGGGAAGCGGGCCGCGTCGAGCAGGCAGGTGACCGGGTGCGAGGCGACCGGCGCCGCCAGCTCGCCCCAGCCGCGCTCGGTCAGCCACGCGGCGGCAAGCGTGCCGTGCTCTGCGCCAGATTCCCCGGTGGCCGGCTTGTCGATGTCATGCAGCAGGGCGGCGACCTCGACGAGGTGCGGATCCGCCTCCACCCCGGCTGCGACGAGGTGCCGCGCCGCCTCGACCGCCACGCGGCTGACACCGCGCGCATGGACCACGATCCCGTCCGGCAGGTCGAACGACTCGAGGAACTCCGTGGCCTCGGCAAGGGTGGGCACAGCCATGGACCGATGCTACCCGTCCCGACGCCGGCAGGTGGCCGGGCGCGACCGGCAGCCGCCCGGTGCGAGCCGCTGTGTCGCCAGGCTCCTGCTCCGGCGGCCGTCTGCACCCGGTACGAGGTCCCGTCGCTGACCACCTCCAGGTTCCCCTCGAGATCGGTCCGGTGCACCTCCAGCCCGCCGACCGCGGCAAGGTGCTCAAGCGTCGCGGCATGTGGGTGGCCGTAGTCGTTGTCGGCGCCGACCGAGATCAGCGCCACCCCCGGTTGCAGGGCGGCCAGAAAGGCCTCGCCGGTGCTCGAGGTCGACCCGTGGTGGCCGACCTTCAGCAGGTCGACGGCGCCGACCGCCCCGCGCGCCAGGAGCATCTCCTCGACGGGCATCTCGGCGTCGCCGGTGAGCAGTGCGCTGAAACGGCCACTGCGGAGCTCCGCCACGACCGATCCGTTGTTGATGTCCCCATCCGGCAGCGCCGCCGCCGCGTCGGCCGACGATGGGTACACGATCGACAGCCCGCTGACCGGGTCGAGGCGCAGGAGTTGCCCGGCGCGCGCCAGGGCGTGGGTGGCGTCGGGCTCGGCGCGTGCCAGCGAGACGAATCGGTCGTAGGTGGGGTTCGGGTACTCGTGCCCCGGCTCCAGGATAAGGCCAACCCGGTAGCGCTCGAGGACCGCGACCAGGCCCGCGACGTGGTCCTCGTGCGGGTGGGTGAGCAGCACAATGTCAATTCGTCGCTGCCACCAGGGCAGCCGCTCGCCCAACCGGCGCAGGAGCAGCTCCGGGTCGGGACCGCCATCGACCAGCAGGGTCGCCCCCGATGGAGCGCGCACCAGGATCGCGTCACCCTGGCCGATATCGAGCGCGATGACATGGAGCCGCCCGTCCGGCAGCCCGATGAGCGCCGTGACCGCGAGCAGGGTTCCGAGGGCTCCGACACCGACCGCGGGGCGCGCCACCCACGTCGCGGCAGCACCGAGCGCTGCCCGAAGTCGATGGAGCGCAACCCCGCGGACCTTCCGGACCGGACGGGCGGGAACCGGACTCGCAGGAGCCTCCGGCACGGACCGCCCAAAGCGTCGCGCTGCCCACCACAGGGCGGGATACCATGCCCCGGCGAGCAGGGGTGGCGCGCTCAGGGGGATGGACGCCAGCGGAACCGCAGCGGCAACCTGTCCAGCCACGATCATTGCACGCAGGGTCAGCCACGCACCCCCGCCGGCGACAAACAGCGCCGCGTCGCTGATCAGCGGAATGTGGAGTACCGCATCGAGGGCGCCCAGCGGAGCGACGAGCGCGCAGGCCAGCATCACCAGCGGCACGATCGGGACGACCACGATGTTGGCCAGCGGCGACACCAGCGAGAGCCGCTCGAAGTTGCCGACCACGATCGGCAGGGTCGTCAGTTGCGCGGCGAGCGTGAGTGCCATCGGTTCGCGAACCCAGGCGGGCCAGCCTGCGAACCTCGTCTCGAGCGGTGCGGCGAACCAGATGAGGCCCGCGGTTGCCAGTCCGGACAACTGGAAGCCGACATCCCACAGGACCGAGGGCGCGGCCAGCAGCATGACCAGCGCCGCCAGCGCCAGCGCCGATGCCGCATGGGCGCGTGACCCGCCGAGGCGGGCGACCAGCATCGCGGCCGCCATCAGCGCGGCGCGCACCACCGATGGCGAGGCGCCGGTGAGCAGCACGTACCCGGTGACCGTCATGCCGGCCGCAATGGCAGCCGAGAAGCGGCCGCCGCGTCGCCGCTCGAGCGGCCGTGCCGCCGCGGCCACCAGGGCAGCCACGATGGCGATATTCCAGCCCGAGATCGCGACCACGTGGGTCAGCCCCGCGACAGCGAAGGCGTCCTGGATCTGTGGCGCGATGCTGGACCGCACGCCGAGCAGGATCCCGGCACCGAGCGCCGCCTCCGGCTCGGGGATCACGGTGTTGAGACCGCGCAGCAGCGTCTGCCGCAGTTCGGCGGCGAGCCTCGCCAGGTCGGCGTCCGATGCCGGCAGGACGCTCGCCGTGCGGGTACGCGCGATCCCGCCGATCCCCTGGCGGGCGAGATAAGCCGGGTAGTCGAAACCGTCGAACGCCTCGGGCGCCTCGACCGCCGCGCGAAAGACGACCGTGTCGGAGACGAGCGGCGACACCGAGCGCGGCAGCCAGGCCAGCAGGCGGCCATCCACCGGCAAGGTCCCTCCATCGCCGATCCGGACGACCACCCGGTCCAGCACGATCTGCTGTGTCCCGGCACGCGGTCGCGGGTCGTCGGTCAGGCGACCGGCGATCTGGATCTCGCCACGCCCGATCAGGCCGGAAATGCTGCCTGCACCCGCCGGCATCGGCACCGTCGATCCTCGCCAGCCGCCGACCACCAGCCCAAGAGCAACGGCCGCCAATGGCACCGCCACCGCGGGTCTGCCGACGAGCAGCGCGGCCGCGGCAGTTCCGCCACCCACGACCATCAGGACCAACGCCGCCGAGCCGAGCCCGGCGTCGGCCAGCAGGATCCCGGCCGCTACACCGGCGAGTGTCGCGGGCAGCGCAAGGTGCATCAGGTCCCGGGGGCGCCCTAGCCCAGCGTGACGAGGTCGCGGACCTTCTCCAGCTGGGAGCTGGTCATCACCTTGCGGGTCACCAGCTCATCGAGCGAGCGGAACCGTTGTTCGGTACGGGCGGCGACGATCTTCTGCACCGTGACCGGCCCGACGCCGGGCAGGGCGTCCAGCGCTTCCGGCGTGGCGGTGTTCAGGTCCACCAGGCGTGGTCCGTCACCGCCGTCCGTGCCCACCGGGCTTTTTGGGCCGGAAGCGCCGAGCACGGGGACGAATATCTGCTGGCCATCGCCGACGAACGCCGCGAGGTTGACGCCCGCCGCGGCAGCGACGAGGTCCGCGTCTCGCGAGTAGCCGCCCGCCACGCGGATGGCGTCGGCGACTCGGGAGCCGCCAGGCAGCTCCACGATGCCGGGCCGCAGCACGCCGCCCTCGACGTCCACCACCACCGTCCCCGGCGGGGCACTGCTCGGCGCGGCTGATACCGAGCCGAACGGATCGAACGGAGCAGCGGTCGGCTCCGCCGGCAGAACCGGTCCGAGGGCGAGCCACACCCCCAGACCCATGACTGCCAACGCGGCCGCCAGGGTGCCGATGGCGAGACGGTCCACCAGGGTCACGTCAGCCTCCCGCGCGGGAGGCGAGCGGGGCGATGGCCTGTCCGGGGCTCGGCGTCCGGGCACTCGACGCCGGGCCCCGGAAGCAGGGAACGAAGCCTAGGCGGTGGCTCCTTACAGGCCGATTACCACCGGCTCACCGATGCCGCGGGCCGCCTTGCGGCCATCGGTCAGTCGCCGGGCGTGACGATGTTCACCATCTTGCCCGGCACCTGGATCACGCGCCGTGGCGCGCGCCCAGCCAGGTAGCGCTGCACCGCGTCCGAGGCCAGGGCCAGCCGCTCGATCTCCTCGGCGGGCGTGCCCGGCGCCACCACCAGCTTGTCGCGCAGCTTGCCATCGACCTGCACCGGCAGCTCGATCATCTCGGCCGCGGCCAGCGCCGGATCGAAGGCCGGCCACGGCTGCTGGTGGATCGAATACGGCCGGCCGCGGCGCGTCCACAGCTCCTCGGCGATGTGCGGTGCGATCGGCGCCAGCAGGAGCAGCAGCGTCTCGACCGTCTTGCCGTACGCATCGGTCCCGGCCAGGCCGTCGTCGCGAGCGCGACCGAGGGCGTTGGTCAGCTCCATCAGCTTGGAGAGCGCGGTGTTGAAGTGGAACGCCTCGTAGTCGATGCCCACATCACGGATGGTCCGATGCGACAGCCGTCGCAACGGCTGCGCTGCGCTCTCGTCGGCACCGCCGCTGCCCGATGCCTGGGCGACCGCCCAGACGCGCGACAGGAAGCGCTGGATCCCCTCGATGCCGGTCGGGTTCCACGGGCCGCCCTGGTCCCACGGACCGATGAACATCAGGAAGCAGCGCACCGTGTCGCTGCCGTACCGCTCGACCAACTCATCGGGGTTGACCACGTTGCCGCGCGACTTGCTCATGCGCTGGTGGTCGGCGCCCAGGATCTGGCCCTGGTTGCGCAGCGCGGTGAACGGCTCGTCGAAGTCCAGGTGCCCCATGTCGCGCAGCGCCTTGACGAAGAAGCGGCTGTACATCAGGTGCAGCACCGCATGCTCGGCGCCGCCGGCGTACAGGTCGACCGGCATCCAGCGGCTGACGACCGCCGGATCCCAGGGGCGCGTCTCCTCGTTCGGCGAGCAGTAGCGCAGGAAATACCAGCTCGAATCGACGAAGGTGTCCATCGTGTCGGTCTCGCGCCGCGCGGCGGCACCGCAGACCGGGCAGGTCGCCGCCAGGAACTCGGGGTGCGACTGGAGCGGGCTGACCCCGGTCGGCACGAAGTCCACGTCGCGCGGCAGGAGCACCGGCAGCTGGTCCTCGGGCACCGGCTGTGCCCCGTGCTCGTCGCAGTAGACGATCGGGATGGGCGCGCCCCAGTAGCGCTGCCGGCTGACCAGCCAGTCACGGATCTTGTAGCTGACCGATGGCCCGCCCTGCCCCCGCTCCGCAAGGCGCGCGCTGATGGCCGCGATCCCCTCGGCGGCGCTCATTCCGCTGAACTCGCCGGAATCGATCAGCACCTCGTCATCGGTGTGCGGCAGGAACGCCTCGCCCTCAGTCCTTCCGCCGTCGCGCGGCGCCACCACGAAGCGGATCGGCAGTTCGTACCGTCGTGCGAAGTCGTAGTCGCGGTCGTCGTGGGCGGGCACGCCCATAATCGCGCCGGTTCCGTAGCCGGGCAGCACGTAGTCGGCGATCCAGATAGGGATCCGCTCGTTCGTCATCGGGTTGACCGCGTGGGCACCGATGAAGACGCCGTTCCGCTCGCGCTCGGTGCTCATCCGCTCGATCTCGGTCTCGCGGCGAGCGGTGGCCACGTACGCCTCCACCTCGGCCGCGCGGTCAGGCGCGGTCAGCGCCGCCACCGCGGCATGCTCCGGGGCGAGCACCATGAACGTCGCGCCGAAGATCGTGTCGGGCCGGGTGGTGAAGACGCGGATCGGCGCCACCCCATCGACCTCCGCCGCGAAGTCGATCTCGGCGCCCTGCGATCGGCCGATCCAGTTGGTCTGCATCAGGCGGATCGGCTCCGGCCAGTCGATCCCCGAAAAGTCGAGCAGCTCATCCGCGTAGCGGGTGATGCGGAAGAACCACTGCTCCAGGTCGCGCTTGATGACCGGGGTGCCGCAGCGCCAGCAGTGGCGATCGGTTCCCTCAACCTGCTCGCGGGCCAGCACGACCTGGTCCCTGGGACACCAGTCGACCGGCGCCATCGCCCGATATGCCAGCCCGGCGCGGAAGAACTGCACGAACAGCCACTGCGTCCAGCGGTAGTACTCCGGGTCGCTGGTGACCACCTCGCGGGACCAGTCGTACATGTCGCCCATGCTCCGGAACTGGGCGCGCATCCGATCGATGTTGGCGTAGGTCCAGACCGCCGGATCAAGGCCACGGTCGATGGCCGCGTTCTCGGCCGGCAGGCCGAACGAGTCAAAGCCCATCGGCAGCATCACGTTGTAGCCCTGCATGCGCCGCATCCGGGCGACCGTGTCGGGCCCCGTCTGGGCATACCAGTGACCGATGTGCAGGTCGCCGGACGGGTACGGGTACATGGTCAGCAGGTAGAACTTGTCCCGCGTGTCGTCATCGCTCGCCCGATACAGCTCGTCGGCCTCCCAGCGGTCGCGCCAGGCACGCTCGTACGAGGTCGGGTTGAAGCGCTCGGTTCGCTCGTTCATGTGGGGGCCTCCTCGCCGGGGAACCAGGCCATCAACAGCTCGTCGCGATATTCCTCGGCCCCGTTGGCGCGGATCCGGTACTGGCGCCGACGCAGTCCCTCGCGTACGAAGCCGGCACGCTCGTAGACGGCGATCGCCCGCTCGTTGTCGGGGAAGACGGCCAGCGCCACCTTGACCAGGCCGCGTCCGCGGGCCCATGCCTGCGAGGCGGCCACCAGCGCCGATCCGATCCCCACCTCGCGCCAGCCGTCCGCCACGCAGATCGACAGCGTCCCGAGGTGATCGGTCACCAGGTTGCGGTCCACGCTGACCATGACGTTGCCGACCGCCTCGCCGTCGGCCTCGGCCACCAGCGACACGCCGTTCGCGTCACGGATCATCTCGCCGATGAAGAAGGCCTCCGACGGCTCGCTCACCGCCGAGGGCGGCGTGATCAGCCAGCGTCCCTCTCGGCGCACCGCCGCGAACAGGTCAGCCAACGCCCGCGCATCGGTCGGGCGGGCGGGACGCAGCGTCCAACGTCGGCCATCGGAGGCCGTCCGCGCTTCGCTGCTGGTGATCGTCATGCTGGCCACGCGTTCCTCATCGGTATGACAAAGCCCCCGCCTCGTCAGGACGAAGGGGGGCCTTCGCGGTACCACGCTGACT
>JBBEBK010000176.1:0-9574 GCA_040882375.1 Chloroflexota bacterium | reverse complement strand
CTCCTCGGGTGAACCGTCGGGCGACTCGCTCGCGTCGTCATCAGCCTCATCGGCGTCGAAGGACTGATTCTGGAGCTCATCGGCAGAGTCGTCGGACCCGCCGGAGAGGGCGGCCTGGGAGCCGAAGACGGCGCCGCCCACCAGCAGGAGAGCGGCCACGGCCATGCCTGCGCTGCGCAGGATTCGTTGTCGGTCGGTGATGGGCATCGGTTATGGAACTCCTTGGCTTGTATGTGGCCGCGGGCAGGTGGCGGCCTCACCCCATTCGATACCGATGGGTCCCGAAAGGTTTCAATCGGGCGCGAGTTGGTACCATGTCGGCGAACACTTCCGTCGGGCGCCACGATCCCCCGCAAGATGTCGGCGCGCCTGCCTGCCGTCTGAAAGAGGTTTGAAACGCTCATGACCACCATCGCCGAACCCTCCACCGCCAACGCGCCCATGGGACCGAATGGCCATCGCCTGCCGGCCGGGCGCGCGGTGCGGTACAACCCCTCGGCCGAGGAGCTGCAGCGGCTCACCTCCCGGATGCCGCAGGCGCGGCGCACCGGCTTCGGCAACTACAACGTCCAGACGCGGGTCGTCAGCCGGTCCAAGGCGTCGACCTACCTGGTCACCGATGACCCGAGCGAGACGACCGGCCAGGCGATCTCGGTCGCCGAGAGCGTTCGCGTCGCAGCTCTCCAGGACGCCTACGTCGCCGAGCAGCCGATGCTGGTGGTGGACGGCTTCCTCGGCAACGACGCTGAGCACCGATCGCGAGTGCGCCTCTACATCGAGGAGGCCAACGCCAACATCGCCGGGATGCAGCAGCAGCTCTACTTCCCGCCCGACGTTCCCGCTGAGGCCTGGGACCCGGAGTTCTCGCTGATCTACACCCCCAACCTGCCGATGCCCGGCTACCCCGATGACCGGCTGATCACGGTTGACCTCGCTGCCGGCGTCACGCGGGTGATGAACTCCGACTACTTCGGCGAGTCGAAGAAGGGCGGCCTCCGCATGTGGAACGCGCTGGTCTACGTGCGCGGCGGCCTGGCGATGCACGCCGGCTGCAAGGTCGTCCCGACCGATGACGGCGAGAAGACCATGCTCATCATCGGTCTTTCGGGGACCGGGAAGACCACCACCACCTTCACCCGGCAGAACAACAGTCAGCCGGTGCAGGACGACTTCATCGGCCTGTTCACGGGTGGCAAGGTGGTCGGCACCGAGAACGGCTGCTTTGCCAAGACCTTCGGCCTCGACCCGGCGCACGAGCCGGCGATCCACGGCGCAGTCGTCAAGCCCGATGCCTACCTCGAGAATGTCTCGCAGCAGGAGCCCGACGGCCCGGTCGACTTCTTCGACACCTCGTACACCAAGAACGGGCGCGCCACCTTCCCGATGTCGTCGCTCGGCATCTGGCGCGATCCGCGCGAGATCGGGCCGGTCAGCCACCTGCTGATCCTGAACCGCAACGACAACATCATCCCGGCGGTGGCGCGTCTCACCCCGGAGCAGGCGGCCGCCTACTTTATGCTCGGCGAGACGCAGGGAACCTCCGCCGGCGGGAAGGCCGAAGAGGGCAAGTCGCTGCGCGTGCCGGGCACCAACCCGTTCTACCCGCACCGCGACGAGCAGCAGGCCAACCGCTTCCTGGAGCTGATGGGCAGCTGCGAATTCGAGGTCTACCTGCTCAACACCGGCCGGGTGGGCGGCACCGATGCGGACCCACTCTCGAAGAAGGTGCAGATCGAGCACTCCGGCGCCATCGTCAAGGCGATCGCGGAGGGGACGATCACCTGGAAGCGTGATCCGGACTTCGGCTACGAAGTCGCCGCCGCGTTGCCGGGCATGGACGATCTCGAGCTGCTCCAGCCGCGCCGGCTCTACGAGCGAACCGGGCGTTCCGAGGAGTACGCGAGCTGGGTGGCGCGCCTGCGCCGCGAGCGGATCGAGTTCCTGGAGGGGTACGCCGGACTCACGGCCGAGATCGTGGACGCCATTCGCTAGGGCTCGAGGGCGAGTCCGGACGCAGCTCAGGCTCCGACCCTAAACGTCCCGGGATTCGTACGACCGACGAGCCGGGCGGATCCGCCGTTCCTTCGTCCGCTGAAGCGTCCCGGAGGGCGCACGACCGGGGAGCCCTCGGCCACGCTCGCCGGGCGGTCGCACGACTCGCTTGGCGTTTCAGCGCCTCGCGCGCGTCAGTAGGCCCGCCCGTAACCTGGACCTAACCGATCAGTAAGTCTGACGATGCCAGAATCGGGAATGCCCAGTCGCGAGGACCCCGCGCATCGCGGACGGGCGCGGGGAGATCGGCTGAGTCTCATGATCGCTGGCTCGCTGCGGACCGCCCGGCGGGCGGCCGGCCTGAGCCAGCGGACCGTCGGCCGTCGTGCGGGTATGACCCAGATGCAGGTCAGCCGCATCGAGCGCTGCGAGGTCGGCGCCGGCATCCGCGAGCTCTCCACGCTCGCCGCGATCGTGGGCCTGGACCTCGTGGTGACACTCTATCCGGGCAGCGCCCCCGTACGTGACGTAGCCCACGCCCGGCTCCTGGCCCGGTTGCAGAAGAGCCTGACCGGCGAGCGAGGCATGGGCGGTTGGCGCACCGAGGTCCCGATCCCCATCCCTGGGGATCAGCGGGCCGTCGATGCCGAGCTGCGGCTCCCCGCGGGGCGCGTCGGCTTCGAGCTGGAGACCCGCCTTGTGGACGCACAGGCGACCGTCCGGCGGGCCTCCCTGAAGCAGCGCGACACCGGCATGGCGTGCATGGTGCTGGTGCTGGCCGATACCCGCGCCAACCGCGCGGCAATCGTTGAAGCGGCGGCGACGCTGCGTACCGCCTTTCCGCTCGAACCGCGCGCGGTGGCGGCAGCGCTGCGGAACGGCTCGCTGCCGCCTGGGAACGGATTCCTCCTCGTCTGAGGAAGAGGGGGCCTCCCCCTGCCCGGAACCGGCTAGCCAGCTCCCGCGCGCAGGGCGGTGACCGCGTATGCCGTCATCGCGTCCCTGAAGCCCTTCAGCTGCAGATCGGCCACCGGATCGGCCTCGACGAGCTCCTCGACGGCGGCGAACACGCGCTGGCTGACCAGAATCTGGTTCGCGGAGGCGGCGTCGGAGAGTCGAGATGCGAGAATCACGGAATTCCCGATCGCCGCGTAGTCGTACCTGCCCTCAAAGCCGATCCGCCCGAGGGTCGCGTAGCCGGCAGCGATCCCGATCCCCAGGCCGAGCTCATAGCCGCGCTTGCGCCAGGCGGTGGATAGCGCCCCGAACTGCTCCCGCATCTCGCAGGCGGTGCGCACCGCGGCGAGCTGGTGATCAGCGACCGGCTTTGGGTCGTTGAAGAAGACCATCAATCCGTCGCCGGCGAAATGCTCCACCGTGCCGCCGTTACCTACGGCCAACTCGCCTACCACGGTGTGGTACTGGCGCAGCACGCCGAACACCTCCTCCGGCTCCGCCTGCTCGGCGAAGGCGGTGAAGCCGCGCAGGTCCGCGAACAGCGCGGTGATCTCCCGGCGATGGCCCGCCAGCAGCGCCTGACCCTCGGCGCTCGAGAGGAGTTCCGCAGCCTGCGGTGCGTAGCGCGCCAGCTCGGTGCGCTGCCGGTCGATCGTCTCGAACAGCCGGACATTCTCGATCGCCAGCACCGCCTGGTCGGCGAACGTCGTCAACAGGTTGATCTCGGGATCGGTGAATGCCTGCACCTCCCGGCGCCAGACCGCGAGAACGCCGATCGGATCACCGTCGCGAAGTAGCGGCGTGGCGAGGAGCGTCCGCATGCCAACGATTGCCGGTGCCTCGGTCAGGCGGTACTCGGGATCGGCCAGGATGTCGACGATCTGGACCGGGCCGCCCTCGAGCAGGGCGCGACCCATCCCGGAGCCGCGCTCGGGCCGAAACCCAATCCCCGAGATGATCTCCCGGAACTCGGCGGGCACATCCGCACTGAAGGCGCGGGCGCGAAACTCGCCGCCCGCCTCGCGCAGGATGTTGCCCTGGTCGGCATGCGTCAGTCGCACCGCGCTGTCAAGTACCGTCTGCAGCACCGCGTCGAGCTCGAAGGTCGAGCGGCTGATCGACTGCAGCACATGACCGACCGCGGTCTCGCGCTCCAGCGCCTCGTGAGTGTCGCTGAGGAGGCGCGCCAGCCGAATCGCGATCGCCGCCTGGTCGGCGAACAGGCTCACCAACTCGATCTCCGATTCGGAGAAGGGCGAGACGGTCATCCGTCCGATGCCGAAGGAGCCGATCAGCCCGGCGTCGCTGCGTATCGGAACACCCAGCAGGGTCCGATAGCCACCTACCGCCTGCCCGCCCCAGTTGTATTCGTCGTCTGCCAACACGTCGTGGAGGTGCACCACGGCGTTCGTAAGGGCCACGCGCCCATTCACGGTCTCGCGGGAGACAGGGAAAGGATGCGTGCGCTGAAATTCCCAGTGCTCCGGCCGACCGCCCACACCGGCGGCGAAATGAAAGAGCCCGCCCTCGAGCAGGAAGACAAACGCGATGTCGGCGCGGCACAGCGCTGCTGCCTCGGCGGCGATCCGGTCGAGCACCGGCTGGACCTCGAACCCGCCCGCGGTGACCGCCGCAAGCACCCGCCCGACCGCGGCGAGCGCGTTGCGTTCCGAGACAGGGTTCTCCGCTTCAGCCATCCGTTTCGAGCGTCGCCTGCACGGAGAGGGCGACGTTGCCGGCGAGGGCACGCGAGATCGGGCAGCCGTCCTTGGCACTCTCGGCGATGCGCTTGAAGGCCTCCCCGGTACAGCCGGGCACCTGCCCGAGAACGGTGAGCGCCGAGGAGACCACGGTCCAACCGGTGTCGAGCTTTTCGAAGGCGACCTCGGCGGAGACGTGGAGGTGCCCCGGCGGCGTGCCCGCTCTGCCGAGGTCGGCCGAAAAGGCCATCGCGTAGCAGCTGGCGTGCGCTGCGGCGAGCAGCTCTTCCGGCGAGGTGCGGCCATCGGGCTGGTCGGTGCGGGACGCCCAACTGACCGGCAGGTCGACAAATGTATCCGACGACCCGGCGGTCACGGATCCGGCTCCGGATGCGAGGTCCCCGGACCAGGTGACGGTGGCGGTGCGGATGGCAGCCATGTGAGGGGGTCTCCTTGTATCCTGCGAGGAGACCAGCCTACCGCAACGGTGGAACGATGCCGACCACGGATCCGTCCGCTCCCACCCTGCCGCCGATGCCCGTCCTCCGCGCCAAGCGGGTCTTCCTGCGCCCCGCGGAACGCGAGGACCTGCCCGCGTTCGTGCGCTGGTTCTCCGACGCCGAGACGACGCACTACCTGTCGATTCGCGCTCCCTTCAGCCTGGCGATGGAGGAGCAGTGGTTCACCGGCATGCTCGAGCACCAGGGCAAGGAGGCATACCTCTTCGTCATCTGCCTGATCGCCGATGGGCGTACGATCGGTACGACCGGCTTTCATCACCTCGACCTCGAGAACGGCAACGCCAGCTGGGGCATCAGCATCGGCGAGAAGGGTGAGTGGAACCGCGGCTACGGAACCGAGGCGCTCCAGGCGATGTGCGACTTCGGCTTCGGCCAGTTGCGCCTGGAGCGGATCGAGCTCGACGTCTTCGTGCCCAACCGACGAGCGCAGCGCTCATACGAAAAGGCCGGCTTCATCACCGAGGGTGTCCTGCGCCGCGCCCACTTCGCCGACGGGCAGTTTCACGACGTGATCCGGATGGCCCTGCTGCGAGGCGAGTGGGAGGCGCTGACCCGGGCGAAGGCCTGGGAGATCGGAGCCTAGTGTTCGAGCTGCGGCGCGACCCGGTCACCGGGTGGTGGTCAGCGGTGGTCACCGACCGCAACTTCGAACACGCCTCGTTCGCCGTCCAGGCCACGCCCATCGAGGGGACCCATTGCCGTCACTGCGACGATGACCCGACGCCCGAGGGGGACGCGGGAGCGGAGGCGACCGAGGAGACCACGGTTCGGCGGGTGACGCTGCGCAGCGACGCCTTCCACCGGATCGACACCGGGCGGGAGCGCACGGGGCAGCTGTCGCTCTCGCAGGCTGCCGCCGCAAGCGGTTCGTGGGAGATCCTGGTGGCGCCTCGCGACCACCACGAGCGCCTGGCCGATGCCCCGCCGCGGCTGGCCGTGAACCTGATGCGTGCCCTGCGCGACACGATGCGCTCGCTTGCCGCCGAGGAGCGACCCGCCGACGAGCCTCGCTACCTGCAGGCGGTGCAGAGCTACGGCATGCAGGCAGGCTCGCGCAGCAGCCACCTGAACATGGAGCTGTACGCCCTGCCGCAGGTCCCCCACTGGGTCGCCGAGGAGATCGGGGGCGGGGCGCGCCACGTGATCAAGAACCGCAGTTGTGTCTGGTGCAGCCTGGCGCACGCCGAAGAGGAGTCCGGCGAGCGACTGGTGCTCGCCGAGGAGCGCTTCGTCGTTTTCGCCCCGGCCGCCAGCCGCTCGCCGTTCGAGCTGATGATCGTGCCGCGGGCCCATGCCGCCGACTTCACCGCCCTCGACGACGACGACATCGCCGCCACGACGGCAACCCTGCAGCGCACGCTGCGAGCGCTCGACGCCCTGGGCGACCCGCCGTACAACCTGTTCCTGCACACCGCCCCGGTCGGCGAGCGGCTTGACCAGACGTTCCACTGGCACCTGGAGCTTCACCCGCGCCTGCGGGTGATCGCGGGACTGGAACGGGCGACCGCCCTGGCGGTCAACCCCGCGGCTCCCGAATACGCCGCCGAGGTGCTGCGGCGGCATCTACAGGGCGGCAATCCGGCCGAAAGCCTGTAACGGATGGACGTGCCGGTGCGTCAACCGGTGCGATGGCATGTTCCCCACGGCTCGTCCCGCGATTCACCGAGATGACCCGCCCTGACCGACGATCGGTCGACTTCGAGCACCTGTACACCGAATTTGCCGGACCGATCTACACGTTCGCCCTGCGCATGGTCGGCGATCCCGATCGCGCGGCCGACGTGGCGCAGGACACCTTCATCAAGGCCTACCGCAAGCTCGACACCCTGACCGATCTCACCGCGGCCCGCTCCTGGATCTACCGGATCGCCAACAACACCGCGATCGACCAGATCCGACGCCATCGCAGGGTCGTGCCGATGGGCGACGAGGGATCCGGGCACAGCCAGCGCCCGGATCCCGGGCCGGGACCCGAGGCGCAGGTCGTTGGGAGGGTGCTCGACGATCGCGTCGAGCGCGCGCTGCTGCGACTGAAGGCGAACCACCGGCAGTGCCTCCTCCTCTCCGACATGGAGGGGATGAGCGCGCAACAGATCGGCGACGTGCTCGGCATGAGCCACGGCGCGGTGCGCACGCTCCTGTGCCGTGCGCGCGGAGAGATGCGCCGCCAGTTGGCGGCAGAGGGATTCACTCGATGACCACGCGACGCGGACCGCATCCCGACGAGCTGATCAGCGCCTCGCTGACCGGTGACCTGACCCACGCCGAACGCGGCGAACTCAACCACCACCTGGCCGGCTGCGAGATCTGCCGCGAAACACTGGACGCCTTCACCGTCGAGCGCGAGCTGGTGGCGGTCATGGGCGAGGTCGAGCCCCCGCGCGACCTGGCAGCCCGAGTGCGCACCGGGATCGAGGCGGGACGCCAGGCGCAGCGCCCGTGGTGGCGTCGCGGTGGTGGGCTGGTGGCTGCCGGCGCGTCGCTGGCGACGGTCGCCGCTGCCGCGTTGGCCGTTGTGCTCGTCAGCAACCTGCCGATCGGCCCCATCGGCCAGGGCGGGTCACCGGAGCCATCCGCATCGGCGACGACCTCGGGTGAGGCGTCCGTCAGCGGCGAACCATCGGCGAGCGGTACGCCGTCGGAGACCCCATCCGGGGCGGTAGAGCTCGAGCCCGGGCAGCTCGGCTACCTGTCGCTGGTGGGCGAGCCGTTCACCGAGCCGCGCCTGTACTTCGTCAACGACGCGACCGGTGCATCGGTCGAGGCGCAGGCACCCTCCGGACCGATCCTGTCCGCCGCGCTGGCGCCCACCGGCGAATGGCTCGCCTACATCACCCAGAAGGGCGAGAGCGGCGCGAACGAGGTCTGGGCGCTGCGCATCAGCGACGGGACCACGCTACATCTCGGGTGCTCGATGGCGGCTCCGTTCACCGATCGGCTGGCCTGGTCGCCCGACGGCGTGTATTTCGCGTACACGCTGGTCGCCGACGACCTCGGCCCGACCTCGGGTTGCCCCGCCAACGACCGCGAGGCGCGGACCACCGACGCGTGGGTATTCGAGACCGGCACCCTGGAGCATTACTCCGTGACCGGCAGCGGGGACGCGTTCGCTGCATCCTTCCTCCCCGGCGAGGCACCGACGCTGCTGGTGAGCCACGCCGGCGAGACGCCGTGGAGCGAGGCCGTGCCGCTGGGTGCCGACCCATCGGATCTCGAGCGGATCGAGGGCGTCTTCATGCCTCTCGTCTCGCCCGACGGCAACCGCGCCCTCTTCTGGCGCGGGACGATGGCGTCCGAGCCCGGCGGCTGGGCCTGGTCCTTCTCTCGAGGCGGCATGCCGTACGTCTCCGGAGACTTCCGCTCCAGCGGCCCGGCGTCGCCGTGGCTCGGCGAGCAGCTTTTCGCCGACCTGACGACCCCGGGCGGGGCCGCCTTCGCTGCGGGCCTCTTCAGCTGGGGGCTCGACGGCGACCTGGTCGCCTTCTGGGGAGGCGCCTGGAACGGGACGCCGCAGGGCGGCCAGGGCACCTACCCGGACGACCAGGGCGTGTACGTCGGACGCATCGGCGCCGGCCTGCTGACGGTCAACTCGCGACTCGCGAACCTGCCGCGGGCGATCGACGCGCAGGACTGGATCGTGGACGTGACCTTCACCGCTGATGGTGGCGACGTGATCGTGACCGTCGGGCTCCCGTCGGCGGGGATCGGCGACCCGCCATCCTCGCGCCTGCTCCGCGTCCCGCTCGATGGCGGCGACGTAACACAGCTTGGCGGAGACTCTGAATCCAAGCCGTGGGATGGCCCGGCGGTCATCGGTCGCTGATCCGATCGGGCTACACTCGCCCCATATGAGTGAGCGAGCGATCCTGGATGCCGACGAGCTGCGCCGCGCGCTGACCCGTATCGCCCACGAGATCATCGAGCGCCAGGGCGGAACTGATGACCTGGTCCTGGTCGGGGTGCGCAGCCGCGGAGTCCCGCTGGCGCGCCGGTTGGCCGCGCTGATCGAGCAGCACGAGGGAGTGAGCCTGCCCGTCGGGGCACTCGACATCACCTTCTACCGAGACGATCTGACCAAGGTGGCGCACGCGCCCATCGTCACCAAGACCCAGGCGATGCCGGACATCGCCGGCCGCACGGTGGTCCTGGTCGATGACGTGCTGTACACCGGCCGCACGGTTCGGGCCGCCCTGGACGCACTGACCGATCACGGCCGCCCACAGGCGGTGCGCCTGGCGGTGGTGATCGACCGTGGGCACCGCGAACTGCCGATCCGACCCGATCATGTAGGGAAGAACCTGCCGACCGCGCGCGACGAGATCGTGCACGTGCGACTGGTCGAGACCGATGGAGCCGACGAGGTCGTGATCACCCGGCCCGACGAGGACTAGCCGACCTCTCCCC
>JBBEBK010000175.1:0-9591 GCA_040882375.1 Chloroflexota bacterium | reverse complement strand
GGTAGAACCAGAAGAGCGGCGCGAAGTCGTTGAGGAAGAGCTGTCGCAGGTGGAACCCGGCCCCCTCCTCGAGCTTGTAGCCGTGGATCAGGAGCTCGTTGATGTTGGCGTAGATCATGATCGCCGCGAACGCCGCCAGCAGGTACCCCAGGTACAGGAACTGCTTCTCGGTGACGTATTCATGCAGCTTGTAGGCGCGGCGCAGGATCGCCATCACGACGATCAGGATGGCGATGCCCGAGAAGATCGCACCTGCCACGAAGAAGGCACCGAACAGGGCGCTGTTCCACGGCACCCGCAACGTCATGGCGAAGATCCATGAGACGACCGTATGGACCGATACGGCGATCGGCATGATCAGGATCATCAGGACGCCGATGGCGGCGGCCAGGGAGCGGCGCTGGCCGACGTTGCCGTTCCACCCGATCGCCAGCGATCGGTAGAGCCATGCACGCCAGCGCGACGTCCGTCCTTTCAGCCTGTCGCGGAAGAGCGCGAGGTCGGGGATCATCGGGACAAACAGGTAGACGATGCTGGCGGTCAGGTAGGTGGTGATGGCCAGGACGTCCCAGATGATCGGCGACTGCCATCGGCCGTAGATGAAGACGAACAGGACCCTGTCGGGCCGGCCCAGGTCGATGACCACGAAGGCGGCGCCGCAGATGAGCGCCACGACGGTGATGAATTCGGCGATCCGCGTGACCGGCGTGCGCCAGCGCGCCTGTGAGACACGCAGGATGGCCGAGATGAGCGTGCCGGCATGGCTGATACCGATGAAGAAGACGAAGGTGGCTATGTACAGACCCCACGAGATCCGGTCGCGCATGCCGGTGACGACCAGGCCGTCTCGCAGCTGGAACGAATACGCGTAGAGGCCCCAGGCGAGGATGGCGACCTCGGCGGCGACCAGCGCCCAGAAGCGCCTGCTGGTCCGTCGGACAGGAGCGAGCGCCGTCTCCTCGAGGCGCTCCTGCCACCTGCTCAGCGCTGCCATGGTTCCGCCCCGTCAACGATCTCAGTCCACGGCCACTCGGTCGGAGCGCGGCCGGGGGTGAAGACGTCTCGCCCCACCGCCTCACCGTGGCCGGGGATGTAGTAGACGCGCGGCTTGGTGCCGAGCTCCTCCCGCTGGCGGAAGGCATCGTTCTCGGCCAGGAACCGTGACGCCGCCACGACCACCCGCCCGTTGGTCGCAATGTCCTCTTCGAGGTCACCGTAGTAGACCGCATCGTTCGGGCAGCCCTGGACGCAATACGGAAGCGTCCCGGCACGTGCCATGTCAGGGCAGAAGTCGCACTTCATGACCGTCCCCTTGCGCGCCGGAACCTGGTGCTCGGCCGAGTAGTCGGCGAGCAGAGCTGCCGGCGGAATCGGCGGCTCGCCCCAGTTGAAGAAGCGCCGGTCGTACGGGCATGCAGCCATGCAGATCCGGCAGCCGATACAGCGGTCCTGGTCGATCAGCACCGTCCCCTCCGGGGTGGAGAAGGTGGCGCCCACCGGACAGACGTTGACGCACGGCGGGTTCTGGCACTGCTGGCAGGGCGTGGGGACAAAGCGCGTCCCGTCGCCGGCGAGCTCCTGCTCGTAGACCTCGATCCATTCCATCGGTTCGGGTGCGAGGTGTCCCTGGATGCACGCAGCCGTGCAGCGCGGCGGGCCGCCGACCGATTGGCACCCATCGCACGAGCGGAGGTCGATGATCATGGTCCATTGCCGGATTCGCCCATCGCGGGTGGTCGCCGGTTTGCGGGGCCCGTCAACCGGTTCGACCGGCCGACCGGGTCCGACGGTGCGAAGCAGCTCGGGAAGCACCGACATCGGTGCGACCGACAGCGCACCGAGTCCCAGCATGCGCAGCAGCCGGCGACGCGGGATGGTCGCGGCCCACGGTTTGGGCGACGACTCGGGCGTGGCGGCCTGCTCGGGCGGCTCGATCTGCCCTGGCGACATTTCGCCCGCGCGGTCCCCGGTAGGTCGATCGATCGGCCGATCCATCTCTGGCCATCATTCAGCCTGACCGTCCAGAGCGCATCACCCCAACAGATGAGGCGACGCCCCGCCCCACGCTAGGGTCTTTTCGTGATCGAGTAGCCGCGAGCGAGGGTGGATCAGGTGGAACTGGAGGCTTGCGGGTCCGGCTCGGGCGATTCCTGCAGGACGCCTATGCGCAGGGCATAGCGCATCAGCTCGGCGCGGCTGTGGAGGTCGAGCTTGTCGATGATGTGGCTGCGGTGTGTCTGGACGGTGTTGATGCTGAGAGAAAGCCGCGCGGCAATCTCCAGGTTGGTCTGCCCGGTCCCGATCATCGCCAGGATCTCACGCTCTCGGTGCGTCAGCTTTGAATAGGTCGACCGCTCTTCGCCACTGCTGACGCGGTGCAGGTAGTCCTCCACCAGCAACTTCGCGAGTGGCGGATAGAGAAACACGCCCCCCTCGTGCACGGCCCGAACCGCGATCACAAGTGCGCTCGATGCCGTGTCCTTGACGAGAAAACCGTGCGCGCCGGCCTCAAGGGCACGGTAGAAGTAGTCCACCGAGTCGTGCACGGTGAGGACCAGCACGCGAATCGAGGGATTGGCCCCGACAATTCGACGCGTCGCCGTCAACCCATCCAGTTCGGGCATGCCGATATCCATCAGCACCACGTCGGGCCGCTCGCGGAGGGCGCCGTCCACCGCCTCGCGACCCGTGGACGCCTCTCCGATGACCTCGAAGTCGTCATGACCTTGCAGGAGCGCTCGGAGGCCCTCGCGAACGAGGGTGTGGTTCTCCGCGATGAGGATCCTGATCCGCTTCATGGCGTATCGACTACCCGAGAGGCATCCGGACGCGGATCGAGGTCCCCGCCCCTGGTTGGGACTCGATCTCGACGTCGCCACCGAACAGCTCGGCGCGCTCGCGCATCCCGAGCAGGCCGAGGCCACGGCCGCTCTCCTGCGGCTGGCGGAGGCTCGCGGGATCGAAGCCGCTGCCATCGTCCTCCACGCGGGCGAGTATCTCCTTGGGCTCGAAGTCCAGGCTGACTCGCACATTCGTGGCAGCCGAATGTTGCGCCGCATTGCTGACGGCCTCCTGGATGATCCGGAAGATCGCCGTCGCGGCAGGGCCTCGTGCCCGCCGTTCGTCGCCGCTCGTCGCCAGCGACAGCTTGATTCCGGCTGGCCGCAATCGTCCTTCCGAGTAGGAGCGTATCGCCGATGCAAGTCCCAGGTCGTCAAGGGCGCTCGGCCGTAGATCGACGATAACTTTCCGAATCTCGGTCAGCGCCCCCTCCAGTTGGGAGCGACTCTGCGCCAGGGCAGCCCTGGCCACCTGCGGATTGGCGACGATCGCACCTTCGGCGGCGCTCAGGCTCATCAGCACCGCGGTGAGCGTCTGCGCGGAGTCGTCGTGCAGGTCACGGGCCAGCCGTTTCCGCTCTTCCTCCTGGGCGGAGATCGTCTTGGCCAGGAGCTGGCGCCGGATCCGGTTCAGGGCGTGGAGTTCACGGTTCCGCTCGTCTGCCTCACGAGTGCGGAGCTCGACGCGGTGCTCCAGCTGCTCGGCCCACCGGGCGCTCTCCTCGAGCGAGGCCTTTAGCTTGACGCGCATCTCGTCGAACCGGCTGGCGAGCTCCCCGATCTCGTCGCCGCGCGAGACCGTAATCGGATGGTCCAGGTCACCGGAGGCCATGCGCGCGGCATCGCCGGTGAGGCGCCGGATCGGCCGAACCACCGAGGTGGCATGCAGCCAGGCGGCAACCGAGGCGGCCAGCAGTGCGCCGATCCCGTACACGAGCATGGTCCGCTGCATCTGCTGCGGGAGGACGAGCGCGGCATCTTTGGTCTGCTCGACGACGAAGCCACCCGGACGGCGGCGAAACGGGTAATAGGCAACGACATGGTCCGGGCCGTTCTCCTCATGATGAATCGTCGTCCCGGGTCTCCCACTGGCGATAATGGGGGCGAGGACCCCGACATGCTCGTCTGGGCGATAGTCTCCTTCCCCGCCGGAGTGGACGACGATGTAGCCGTCCGCATCGACGATCTCGGAGCGGAGCGAGGCCTCGCCCCCTGGCAGCGACAAGAGGCTGATGTCGTCATGCGAGGCACGCAGCTCGCCAGCCAGGAAGCCGGCCGAGCCATCCGTGCGATCGAGCGGGGTGATCAGAATAGCTATCAGGTCATCCGCCTCTTCTCCGCGCGTCGGGGCGACGATGCTCGTCTCGGGGCGACCGAACGCATCCCGGACCGCGGGGTCGTCGCCGAACGCCCATCTGGCGTCTTCGGTCGGCCGCGGGACCTCCCACAGGAGGTCACCCTCCGGACCGAAGCGCGCGATCCGCTCGAACTCGGTGAGCAGATCGTAGACGTGCGCGACCTGCCGTTCCTGCTCCTCGCTGGCCCAGGTTGCCGCGAAGGCGGCTGTCCTCTCGAGCTGCTGCGCAGTGTGGTAAATGAGGTCGTCGACCGCGTCAGCGCTGATCTCCGCCAGGCGGAGGCGCTCCTCGAGCGCGAAACTTGTGCTCAGACTGATGGCTCGCAGGGCCAGCACCCCGAACACGGTGATCAGCACAGCCAGCCCGCCGAACACGCCGGCAGCGATCCGCGTACGGAGGCTCCTCTGTCGGTAACCACGCATCAGGCGGCTCCTCCCGTCCGGTGCACCCCTCGCGGCGGGGTCAGACGAGGACAGTGTGCGCGGTCAGCGACGCCACAGAACGACGATATCCGCGGCAGTGGGCGACCTGCGCCGGCTGCCCGCAGTCGCGGCGGATGCTCGGACCCCGGCTCGGCAATTCGGCCGCACGATTCTCCAGGCTGGGAGCGGTGAGGGGAGGCGGGGGTCGGTCCGCAGGCTGTTGCGACAGCCAGCCAAGGACTGGTCCCCGAGTCCCACTTACACCTCCTTGTACTCGCCCTCGATCGTCTCGCCCTCGTCGTCGGTGGCCGGCTCACCGTCCGGTCCGGCACCGTCGGGTCCGGCGCCGTCCTCGCCTTCGGCGCCCTCGGATCCATCGGTCGATTCGCCGTCTCCGGACGTCTCGTAGGCCTTGGTGCCGACCCGCTGCAGCACCTCGGCGAGCTGCTGCTTGGTCGAGTCGATGACGCCCGCATCGGTCCCGGCCAGGGCCTCGCGGACGGCCTCGATGCGCGCGGTGATCTCCTTGCGATCATCGTCGCTCATCTTGTCGCCGAGGTCCTTGATCAGCCGCTCGGCCTGGTAGGTGAGCGCGTCGGCCTCGTTGCGAGTCTCGACCTCGGCGCGGCGCGCGCGGTCCTCCTCGGCGTGCTCGGCGGCGTCGCGGACCATCTGGTCCACGTCCTCCTTGGCGAGCATCGAGGAGGCGGTGATGGCGACCTTCTGCTCCTTGTTGGTGGCCTTGTCCTTGGCCGCCACGTTGAGGATGCCGTTCGCATCGATGTCGAAGGTGACCTCGATCTGAGGCACGCCACGCGGAGCCGGTGGAATGCCATCGAGCCGGAAGGTGGCCAGCTTCTTGTTGTCGGTCGCCATCTCGCGCTCGCCCTGCAGGACAACGATATCGACCGACGGCTGACTGTCCGACGCGGTCGAGAAGATCTGCGTGTGGCTGGTCGGGATGGTGGTGTTGCGGTTGATCATCTTGGTGGCGACGCCGCCGAGGGTCTCGATCCCCAGCGACAGCGGCGTCACGTCGAGGAGCAGGACGTCCTTCACCTCGCCGGCCAGGACGCCGGCCTGGATCGCAGCGCCGACCGCGACCACCTCGTCGGGGTTGACCCCCTTGTGCGGCTCCTTGCCGGCGAACATGGCTTTCACAGCCTCCATGACCGAGGGCATGCGCGTCATGCCGCCGACCAGGATCACTTCGTCGATATCGGTGGGCTTCAGGTTCGCATCGGCCAACGCCTTCTTGACCGGACCGGCCGTCTGGCTGATCAGGTCGGCCACCAGGTCCTCGAGCTTGGCGCGCGACAGGCTCATCACCAGGTGCTTGGGCCCGGAGGCATCGGCGCTGATGAACGGCAGGTTGATCTCGGTCTGGGTGGTGCTGGAGAGCTCGATCTTGGCCTTCTCGGCGGCCTCCTTGAGGCGCTGGAGGGCGATCCGGTCCTTCGACAGGTCGATCCCCTGCTCCTTTTTGAACTCGGCCGAGAGCCAGTCGATCACGCGCTGGTCGAAGTCGTCGCCGCCCAGGTGCGTGTCCCCGTTGGTGCTGCGCACCTCGAAGACGCCCTCGGAGAGCTCCAGGATCGAGATGTCGAAGGTGCCGCCACCGAGGTCGTAGACCGCGATCTTCTCGTCCTTGGTCTTGTCCAGGCCGTAGGCCAGGGCCGATGCGGTCGGCTCGTTGACGATGCGCTTGACGTCGAGTCCGGCGATCCGTCCGGCATCCTTGGTCGCCTGGCGCTGAGTGTCGTCGAAGTAGGCCGGGACGGTGATCACCGCCTCGGTCACCTTCTCGCCCAGGTAGGCCTCGGCATCGGCCTTCAGCTTCTGCAGGATCATGGCGCTGATCTCGGGCGGGCTGAAGGTCTTCTCGTTGGCCAGCGTCACGACGATGCCGTCCGACTTCGGGTCCTTCTCGACCTTGTAGGGGACCAGGTCCTTGCTGTGGCGAACCTCCGGATCTTCGAAGCGTCGACCCATGAAGCGCTTGATGGAGAAGATGGTGTTCTCAGGGTTGGTGATCGCCTGGCGCTTGGCAACCTGCCCGACCAGCCGCTCCCCGCTCTTGGCAAAGGCGACGACCGATGGTGTGATCCGGCCCCCCTCCGCGTTGCTGATGACCTGCGGCTCGCCGCCCTCCATGACGGCCACCACCGAGTTGGTGGTTCCGAGGTCGATGCCGATGATCTTGCCCATGCGCTCAGTGCTCCTTCGGGTTGTTCGCGACGCGGACCAGCGACGGGCGCAAGACCCGGTCGTGCAGGCGGTAGCCCCGCTGCAGCTCGCCGATCACCTGGTTATCGGGGAATTCGGTGGTCTCCTCGTGGACGACCGCCTCGTGGAAATTGGGATCGAATGGGTGCCCCGTCGCCTCGATCTGGGTCACGCCCTCCGCCTCCAGCAGGCCGCGCAACTTGCGCTCCACCAGGCGGATCCCATCCAGCCAGCCCTCGTGCGCGTCGGGCGGGACGTGGTCGAGGGCCCGATCGAAGTCGTCGAGCACCGCCAGCAGCTTGCCGATCAGCAGCGCATTGGCGAAGCCCATCGACGCGCCGCGGTCCTCTTCGACTCGCCGGCGATAGTTGGCCAGGTCGGCGGTCGCCCGCTGCGCGGTGCGCAGCTGCTCGTCCGCTGCCGCTCTTGCCTCCTCGAGCTCTCGGTCCAGATCCTCCAACTTCGCAATCAGCGCTCCGCGCGACGGGCCGCGGCCGTGCCGTGCCTCGTCCGGCGCCGGCGCGCCGTTGGTCGGGTGCCCTTTGTCACGCGACTCGCGCTCGCGGTCACTCACGCGTCACCCCCGTGGTGGCTGGTGATCAGCTCGTTCATGAGCGTTGCCAGGTAGCGAACGGTCGGGATCGCCCGCGGATACGGCATGCGGGTCGGCCCCAGGACGCCCAGCAGCCCAAGGGCGCCGCCCGGCGCGCCGTACGGGGCGAAGACCAGGCTCACCTCGTGCATGGCGTCATTCGCGTTCTCGTGACCGATGATCACCGTGACACCGCCGCGCCGCGCCAGGACCGGGACGAGCTGCTCGAGGAAGTCGGAACGTTGCAGGACCTCCAGCACGCCGCGCAGCTTCGCCCCTTCGGCGAACTCGGGCTGCTCGAGCACGTTGCCGATCCCATCGGTGAAGACCTCCTCGACCGCCACGGTGTCAGCATCCTCGACGAGCGAGGCGACCACCTCGGCGGCGTGGGCCGCCAGACCGGTGAGCTTCGCCGCGCGCCGTCGGATCTGCGGGCCGGTGAGGCCGGCGAAGTCGGCATTGATGGTCGCCGCCGCCGCATCCAGGTGGGCCTGGCCCAGCGGCTCGCCGGCCATGGCGCGTTCGAGCACGGCCCGGTCGAGGCGGCGCTGGACGACGTTGCCGTCGGCCAGCACCAGGACCGCCAGCCGCGTCTGGTCGCCCAGCTCCACGAGCTGCAGGTGCCCGAATCGGGCGCGGCGGGCCTTGGCAGGGGTCACCACCGCGGCGGACCGGGTGCTCCCCGCGAGAATCGAGGCGGCAAGCCGGAGCCACTCGTTGCTCGTCAGCTGCACCTGCGAGAACTGGTGGCGGATCATCAGCTGGTCGGATCGGTCAAGCGACGCCTCACGCATGAGCGACTCGACGTACACGCGGTAGCCCAGATCCGACGGCACCCGCCCGGCGCTGGTGTGCGGGTGGCTCAGCAGGCCCAGCGCTTCCAGCTCGGCCATGGCGCTGCGCACGGTTGCGGAGCTGACCAGCAGCCGATACCGGTCGACCAGGGCGCGCGAGCCGACCGGCACCGCGCTGAGCACGTAGTCCTCCACCACGGCGCGCAGCACCGTCCGCTGCCGCTCGGTCAGGTCGAGACCGGAGCGGGCTGACGCGGTCGTGTCGCTGTGGGAACTCTGCTCGCCGACCAAGTCCGATCCTCGCGGGATGTGCGTTGGCACTCTTAGGGTGAGAGTGCTAATCGTGCGTGAACGGCATCGTACCAACCGTGGCCGACCGATGTCAACGCGACCCAGCCGTCGCGGTCGTCTCCCCTCACCCCCCCCTACGGAGCGAAGGCGACGAGCGCCTCGTTCGCCAGCCGGCGCCCGCGCGGGGTGAGTCGAATGTCGTCGCCGATCAACTCGAGCAGTCCCGCCCCGACTCCTTCCTCGACCGCGGCCGGGAAGCGCTCCAGGGGATCCTGTCCGAACTCGTCGGCAAAGGCCGTGCGCGAGAAGCCGGCCACGCGGCGCAGCCCCAGCGACACCGCTTCGAAGGCGCGGATCGCCTCGTCGAGCGTTTCGCTTCCGGCCAGCGCGCGTGCGCCCGACTCGGTCACCGCGAGGTAGCGGTCGAGGTCGCGGTCGTTCCACGACCGGGTCGCCCCGTCGAACGAATGCGCGCCCGCCCCGATACCCGTGTACGGCCGACGCTCCCAGTAGGCCGAGTTATGCCGAGACTCGAATCCCGGGTTGGCCCAGGACGAGAGCTCGTAGTGATCGAAGCCGGCCGCCTCGAGCAGCGCCTCGGCAAGCTGGTACTGGGAGACGGCCAGGCCATCGTCCTGCCGCCCCACCATGCGCTGCCGCCAGCGAAGCGCGCCGGGCCGCGGCGGTGCGGCCCACTCGTCGGGCGCCAGGGCAAGCTGGAGCGCGTACAGGGAGATGTGGTCGGGCTCGAGCGCCACCGCATCGGCCAGTCCGAGACGCCAATCGGCCAGCGACTGGCCGGGGATGCCGTAGATCAGATCGACCGACACATTCTCGAAGCCGGCCGCGCGGACGCCCGCGTAGGCTGCGCGCGCCTCCGCCCCCGAGTGCCCACGGGCCAGCTTGGCAAGTTCTGGGTCCCGGAGCGACTGCACACCCAGCGAGATGCGGTTGATTCCGGCCGCGCGGAGACCGGCCCAATCGGGCGACTCGCGGGCGCTGGGATTGGCCTCGAGCGTGATCTCGGCCGGGCGGCCGGCCCATCGCGCGCGCGCCGCTGCGACCAGG
>JBBEBK010000174.1:7077-9699 GCA_040882375.1 Chloroflexota bacterium | reverse complement strand
GGCCCTGGTGCAGGCCGCGCCACCAGATGACGCTGAAGTGGACGATCGGGATGTCGATGGCGGCGATCAGCCCCACCACCGCCGCGCGTGCCGCCCGCCGGTGGGGATCATCGGTGAGGCGACGGAAGAGGAGGTAGCCCGCGTACAGCGCCAACAGCAGGGCGGTCGTCGTCAGGCGCGGGTCCTCCCACTGCCAGAAGACGCCCCACACCGGGCGTCCCCACATCATGCCGCCCCAGATGGCGAACGCGGTGAAGATCACCCCCACCTCGGCACCGGCCAGCGCGATGCCATCCAGCCGCAGGTCGCGCCGGACCAGGTAGCCGATTCCGGCCATGGCGGTCACCCCGAACGACAGGTAGGCCAGCCAGGCCGATGCGACGTGCACGTACATGATCCGCTGGGCGTCGCCCTGGTTCAGGTCGGCGGGCACGATGAAGAGCCCGTTGACCGTGGCGGCAACAACCGCGAGGAGCGCGGCGAAACCAAGGATGCGCGTCTTCATCAGTCCTCCAGCAGGAAGCCGTACGTGGCGGCACCGGCAATCAGCATGACGATGTCGAAGCCGGCCAGCAGTTGAAGCCAGGCGCCCAGCTCGCCGAACGGATCCCCGGCGACGGCGGCTACCGTGGCCTTCACCGCGGCGAGCAGGAGCGGCGCCACGATCGGCAGCATCAGCAGCGGCAGCATCACCTCCCGGGCACGCATCCGCACGGTGAGCCCGGCGTAGGCGGTGCCGACCGCCGCGAATCCCACCGATCCCAGGACTACCGTCACGGCCAGCGGCGCCCAGGCGGCGCCCAGTGGCACGCCGTACAGGATGGCGACCACCGGGAGCAGCAGCCCACCGAGCAGCAGCATCGCGCCGGCGCCGGCAAGCGCCTTGCCGGCGTACACCGCGCGGCGGTCGACCGGGTACAGGGCGAGCTGCTCCAGGGCCCCGTCATCGGCCTCCAGTTGGTGAAGCCGCGCGACCGTGAGCAGACCACCGAAGACGATCGCGAGCCAGAGGAGGCCCGGGGCGGCCTCGGCGAGCCGTCGCGAGTCCGGGCCGAGGGCAAAGCCGAAGAGGAGCAGCACCAGCGCGGCGAAGAAGATCGTGGATCCGACCGCCTGGCGTCCCCGCAGCTCGGCGAGGGCGTCCTTGCGCGCGATCGCCAGGGCGATGGTCGCGTTGCGGCGCAGGGCGCTCATCGGATCGTCCCCAGCGGCGTCGCGTGGGAGGGGATCACCGGCGCGAGCGCGCCGGCTCGCACGCCACTGCCGCTCACCTCGGCGACCAGCCCGCCGTGGAGTCGGACCGTGGCATCGGCGGCGCGAACGACGCGATCGGCCTGGTGCGAAGCGACCACCACGGTGATCCCGAACTCGTGCCAGAGGCCGAGCAGCCGATCAACCAGCGTCATCCCGTCCTCGTCCAGGGCAGCATGGGGCTCGTCGAGCAGGACCAGCGACGGGCGCGCGACGAGGAGGCGGGCCAGGGCCAGTCGCTTGCGCATTCCCGCCGAGAAGGAGCCGACGCGGTCGTCGGCCACCGGGGCCAGCCCCACCTCGGCGATTGCGCGTTCGGCGACGGTGGCGACCTCGGCGCCGGACCAGCCGAGCATGGTGGCGGCGAAGCGCAGGTTCTCGGACGCGGTCAGGTCGTCGTACATGCCCGAGACGTGCGAAAGGTACGCGACGCGGGTGCGGATGATCTCCGGATGGCGCAGCGCGTCCACCCCGTCGATGAAGAGCCCTCCGAATGACGGTCGGATGGCGGTGGCCAGGATCCGCAGCAGGGTCGTCTTGCCGGCGCCGTTGGGGCCCAGCAGCGCCACCGTGCGCCCGGCCTCGATGCGCAGGGACACGCCTGCGAGCGCGGCGCTGCGTCCGAACAGGCGCGCAAGCCCATCGGTGTCGACGGCAGGTGGTGGGGATCCGTGCGCTCCGCCGAGGCGGGGCGCGACGTAGATGGTGGTCTGCGGCATGCTCGACGGGCGGCGATGATGGACGGGGCCGAGTGTGCGGCCGATGCACGGTCGCGTCAAATCCGCCGAGCGACACTCGAAACCGGTCGCGTATGTACCAGTGAATTGCGCCCGGCACACGGCGCGACCGTCACCAAGGAGCGATCGCATCATGAACCCCCGGCTGCACCCTCGACCCTGGATGGCGATGACGCTGGTTACGGCGCTCGCCGTGCTGGCAATCGCCTGCACGGCGGGCAGCGCGGGTTCGCTGACCTCCTCGCCGACCGCCTCTCCTGCGCCGGTGGCCAGCACGCCCGCGGAGGCAACCGATCCGCCGTCCACCGCCGCGACCGACCCTCCGAGCGTCGATGTGACCGTCGTCACCATCCGCGGTCGCTCCTTTGGACCGGCCGAGATCACGGTGGCGATCGGCGAGGTGACATTCACGAACGCCGACAGCCTTCCCCACACCGTGACGGAGGGCGAGAATGGCGCGGCTTCAGCGGGCGCCCGGTTCGACGAGGTGATCGACTCGGACGCCACGATCGTCATCACCTTCGCGGAGCCCGGCGACTACCACATCACCTGTCAGTTCCACCCTTCCATGCACTTGCTGGTCCATGCGCACTAGGCAGTTGAGAACAGAGAGAGTCGGGGGGGGGGGGGGCGG
>JBBEBK010000174.1:0-7067 GCA_040882375.1 Chloroflexota bacterium | reverse complement strand
CCCCCCCCCCCCCCCCCGACTCTTGAGCTGATCGGCTTCCGGTGCGACCGGTGCTCAGCCCCTCGTTCGCATGGCGCGAAGGCTGGCCGACAGGCCGACCAGGAGCAGGAACAGCCCCACCAGACTCAATGGTCCGACCGGGTTCGACCCCCCGGACATCGCCGTATTCGGCGCGAGGGCGCCGAGCTGCCCGCGGATGGCGCCGGGCCCAAAGTCGGCATTGTGGACATTGACGTAGTACCCGGCCGGGTTATCGATGATCGCCTGGAGGGTTGCTGCGTCCGGACCGGTCGTGCATCCGGTGCTGCTGCCCGAGAAGCCATCGACGTCGAGGGCGACCGCGACGCCGCCATTCGCGCCGGCCGCTCCGGTGTGAATGTGCGATGCAGTCGCATCAGCGATGTTCGAGGTGCTCAGCTCCCAGCAGACCTCAAGGGTGTCGGGATCGATGGTGATCGACGCTGTTCCGGCGCCGTCGGGATCGCCAGGCGGATCCTCGGCCGCACCGCCAGCGAGGGTGGCCGTCAACGTGGTCTCGGCCCCGAGCACCGCCCCGGCGGTGATCGGCGTCAGCGCCATGCTCAGCACGACGGCGATCGGCAGAAAACGAGTGTGGTCCCGCAAGGTAACTCCTCCTTGAAATGCGTCGCAGCGGAGCCAGGCGGACCGCGCTCGCACCGGTTCGTACGCTGGCAGTTACGGAAGCCGATGCGGTTGACCCTCCCGGAGGCCGGTGCTATCGTCCGGCGCCTGATGAACGCCGCGCTCAGCGATCGGTCACCGCGGCGTCGGCGAACCGGCATCGGTCAGGCCGCGGCGTGACGGTCGGCCCGCTCCTCGATCGACGTAACCGGCGGCGTACCCCATGAGGGGCGATCCTCCGCCGCAGGATCCACCGGCGACAGGCGCCTTCGAGGCAATCTACGACGAGCACGTCGTGCCCATCTACCGCTTCATCCATGCCAGGGTCGGCAACCGTCCCGACGCGGAGGATCTCACCGCACAGGTGTTCATGCGCGCCGTCGAGCAACTCGACACGAGCCGCGACCGCGGCCAGGTGACCGCCTGGCTGTACCGGGTAAGCCAGAACCTGATCGCCGACTACTGGCGCGCCCTCTACCGGCTGCCGGTGATCGGCACGGAGCAGGTCGCTCCCGGCTGGGAGCCGGCCGCGCCGGATGCCACGCCAAGCGCGCACGGCGAAGCGGCCCAGGACACCGCCGCAGCCCGGGTCCGATCACTGCTGCGGAGCCTGCCGGAGCGGTACGCGCAGGTGCTCGAACTGCGATTCCTCGAGCGGCTGAGCGTGGCGGAGACCGCGACCAGGATGGGGGTCAGCAACGGCAACGCCAAGGTGCTGCAGTACCGGGCACTGCGCATGGCGGCGCTCCTGGACGAGTCTCATGACTGACGATCGAGAGCCGACCGCGCCGATCGAGACCGGAGACGAGCCTGGCGCCGAGCGATTCGACCGGTACCTTGACGCCCTGCTCGGCGGTACGCGTCCGTCACCCGACGACGTCGGGAACCGTGACGAGGCCGAGATGGCCCACGTCGCTGCCGAGATGGCCGCCGCAGCCGATCCGGCAGGCGGCGCACCGGATCCTGCGTTTGTGAACCAGCTGCGCCGCAAGGTTCGCGACGCGGACCGCGGGATCGCGACCGTGACCGAGCCGCTGCCCATCCGTCCGGTGACGCCGGAGACGCCCATCGGCCGGGTGCGCGTGACGCGGCGCCAGGTCCTGCAGACCGGGCTTGGCGCGGCGGCCGGCGTCGCTGCCGGGGTACTGGGGACCAGCCTCCTGCGCGGCGAGCCGACGCCTCGGGATCCGATCTGGGACGACGGTACTGGTCTGGTGGCCGGCGAGGGCATCTGGGTGCCGGTTGCCACCCTCGCCGAATTGCCGCGTGGGGCGGCCGTTTCGTTCACCACGCCGGCGTTCAACGGGTACGTGGTGAATGACGACGGTGAGATTCGCGCGCTGAGCTCGGTCTGCACCCACATGGGGTGCACGCTCCAGTATCGAGCTGAGTGGCGCGACCTCCGCTGCCCCTGCCACGCGGCCAGCTTCAACCTCGCCGGCGAGCTCGCCAACAGCCGCGCCGCCTGGCAGGCCGCCGGCCCTTACCGCGGCGACGCGCAGGCGTACCCGATCGAACTGCCACCGCTGATCCGCCCCGCCGTGAAGGTGAAGGGCGAGCAGGTCCTGGTCTGGACGGCGCGCATTTGACGCGCCCGAACCGGTATACGACAGCCAGGCCCCATCCGTCCGATCAGGAGTTGACCCCGATGTTCGATACCCATCTCAGGCATTCCCGCCGAGGCCGACCGATGATCGTCGTCGGCCTTGCCACGCTGGCGGTGGCGCTCGCGGCGTGCGGCGGCGCCGACCCGTCCGCGTCGGCCTCCGGGTCCGAGTCTGCCTCCGGGTCCGCGTCTGCGGCACGCTGCGCGTTCACGCCGGATGGATCACCGAGCGCCACCGTGCAGATCGCCAACTTTGCGTTCGGCGACGACGTGACGGTCACAGCGGGGCAAGCCGTCGTCTTCACCAACCGGGACGGCGCCGGCCACACGGTTACCGAGGGGACCGGCGGGGAGGCCGCGGACAGCGCCTGCGTGGACGAGTCGATCGGCGGCGGTGAGAGCGTAGTCGTCACCTTCACCGAGCCGGGGGACTTCCAGATCACCTGCAAGATCCACCCCAGCATGCAGGCTGCGGTCCACGTCGAGTAACGGCAAGCATCGATTGACCGCCTTCTGGAGCGGTGCTATCGTCCGCCGCCCATGGAGGCCGCATGAGCCACCCCGTCGCCGAGGACCGTCCGGTTGAGCATGGCGACGCGCTCAACCTGATCCGCTCGGCCATCGCCGAAGCGCCTGGTCCCGGGGCGGCCGCGCAGAAGGCGGTGGACCTGCTCCACGAGCGCTTCAGTCACTACGACTGGATCGGCATCTACTGGGTCGATGCCAACGGGACCGATCTGGTGCTCGGCCCGTGGACGGGTCCCGAAGCGACCGAGCACACCCGAATCCCGATCGGGGTCGGCATCTGCGGCGCGGCGGCGGCATCGGGCCAGACCGAGATCATCGACGACGTCAACGCCGACCCGCGGTACCTGGCCTGCTTCAGCACCACGCGCAGCGAGATCGTGGTGCCGATCTTTGCCGAGGGGAGCGTTGTGGGCGAGATCGACATCGACGGGTCGGACCTGGCCGCCTACGACCAGACCGATGCCAACTTCCTGGAGGAGATCGCGGCGCTCCTGGCGCCGCTTCGTCCCCGCCCCTAGCCGCCGACCAGCTGGACCAGGTAGCCGACGATGTACGGCACCGCCAGCGCAACCACCACCGCGGTCAGCAGCAGGCCCACGTACCCCAGGTAACGCAGGTTCGGCGGTTCGGGGTGTTCCGGCGGCGGTGTCGTTCGCCGCGCGAGCCGCGAGGGGCGCCGCGGCGGCCGGTGCTCGTAGGGGTGCGGGTGGAGGTCGGGCATGCGCGGGCTAGCCCGGGCGCTCGACGGCGTCCAGGATCGCGCGCAGCCGCGCGTGGCGCGCCTCACGGTCAGCGGCGTAGCGCTCGATCGCGGCGAGGATATGCCCGGGTCCCAGGTGCGCCTCGTCCATCACCTCGTCAACGGTGCCACCGGTCCGCCAGCGGTCGTCCCAGTCCGACGAGAGCGAGTACTCCTTGGCAACCGGTCCATCCACGAAGTCGGTCATCAGCTTGAAGGCACGGTTGGTGATGGCCATCCCGTCCCATCGGTCCGACGCGGAGCAGATGCGATCACGGTAGGTGGCATCCTGGCGGCGGAAGAGCTGCGGGCTGATGGCCGCCACGACCCGCACGTTGATCCCCGCCCTGTCCAGCTCCGGCAGGATCTTCACCACGTTGGCGGTGGTCACCGTGCCCTGCACGTACACCGTTCCGGCCGACGGCGAGCGGGGCCGCGCGTCGCGGATCAGGTAGGCGCCGCGGGCCGCGTCGAAGTGCGAGGCCATCCCGAGCGCGGCGCGGTCGGGGATCTCGACGGTGGGACGGGTGAGATGCAGCGCCACGATCGGGACATCGGTCGCCAGTGCGGCCGCCAGCACGACCGGCACCTCGTTGTACTCCCACGGGTGCAGGTCGATGACATGACCCTCGGGGAAGAGCTGAGTGACGCCGGTGGCGAAGATGCCGAAATGCGTGCGCGAGTCCTCGGCCGTCTCGGGGCCGGAGTGCCCGGCGACCCAGATCACCTTGCCGAGTTTCAGCTCGCAGTCCTGCGCGAGCTGGGAGAAGAGGCGCATCGGTCCGTACTTGAGGTACGAGAACGAGCCGTAGGTCGAGCAGGCGCCCCAGAACCCGTTGAACGACTTCATCGGGTCCGACGCCAGGTTGACGGTGGCCAGGCCGACCATCAGCCCCGCGTTGGTGAACTCGGTGATCTGCTGGGGCAGCAGTGCGCCGCGGGGGTTCGTGTCGCGCTGGTACCAGCCCCAGCCGGGCATCTCGCCGAAATCCTTGGCGAAGCCGGCGATGTTGGTCGAGTCGGCCAGGTCGGCTGAGCAGGCGATCACCAGGGGCCGCCCGTACTCGGCCTTGGCGAAGGCATTGATCCACGATCCCCAGGCGGCCAGCGCGGCGCGGTTGGGAGCCTTCTCGCCGGGCTGCTTCCACATCTCCGCGGGGTAGGCGGTCACGTCGGTGATCCGTGGATCGTCGAAGATCTTCGCCTCGCGGTCGTCGAGGTTGAACCCCTCGACCCGATCGGGAACGGAGTTCGCCACCTCGATCAGCCGGTCGCTGATCGCGTCCACCACGGCGGTGTTGCGGCGCAGGACGCCGATGGCGACCTCGAAGTTGCGACGCGCCTGCGCCTCGCGCTCGGCTGCATCGGTCGGGGCGGGCTGATCCACGCCTTGGTAGGAGACTCCGTGGCGTTCCATGAACGCCTTGCGCACCGCCCAGAATTCGGGCGAGTTCATGGCGTGGGGCGAACCGTGGCTCTTGTTGTCGTACTTGCCGTAGCCGCGCCCTTTGCGAGTCTTGAACCAGGCGACCGATGGCCGGCGCTCGGGGTTCTCGCCGCGCGCCGCCTCGAGCACGGCACGCGTGACCGGGGCCCACTCCGACCCATCCATGGTGCCGGTGACGCGCCAGCCGTAGGCACCGAACCAGCTCTCCGGCGTCCCGGGCACCACCTCGTGGATGGGGGTGTCGTCGATCCCGTAGTCGTTCCAGTCGACGAGGAAGACCAGGTTGTTGAGCCCCAGCCCCCAAGCCGTGTTGCGCGTCTCGTGGCTGGCGCCGGGGGTCAGACCTCCCTCGCCCTCGACCACGAAGACCTTGACCTCTTCGGCCCCGGCCAGCTTGAGCGCCACCGCCTCACCGGCCGCGGGCGGCATGCCGTGGCCCGACGGCCCGGTGTTGAACTTGAGGAAGAGGGTCTTGCCCTCCATCTCGGCGTGGCCTGCGAGGCCGCCACGGCGGCGCAACATGAGAAGGTCCTCCCAGGTGAGCGCCCAGCGGCCGTTGTCGGGGAACGCGAAGGCGGGGTCCGGATCGCGCTCGGCGCGGGCGCGCAGCGTCTCGTTGAGGATGGCGAGCGTGACATAGACGAGCGGCACGGTGTGCCCGGCCGACAGGACGAAGCGGTCGGCGAAGGGGCGCCAGGGCCGGCGAATGTCCCAGCGCATCGCGCCCGACAGCAGCAGCGACAGGAAGAGGTGCACCTTGGAGCGCGAGCCGCCGGGGTGCCCCGACTGGCGGTAGTTGAGCGCCAGGTCGATCGCCTCGTCGATCACCTCGCGGACGAGGTCCCAATCGTCGAACGAGCCGGCCGCCTTGTCGTACAGGTGGTCCACGCTCCGCTGCTGCATGGTGGTCATGCGCTGACAAGCTGCCCGGTGCGCTCCAGCTTGGCCAGCGAGTCGGCGATCCGCTCCAGCGCGGCGCTCAGCTTCTCGCGCGAATTGGCGTAGGAGAAGCGCAGGTAGCCCTCCCCGTACGTGCCGAACGCGGTACCGGAGAGGCCGCACACCCCGGCGTCGTAGAGGAGGTGGTCGGCAATCTGGTTGCTGGTCCGTCCGAAGGAGCTGAAGTTCGGGAAGGCATAGAAGGCGCCGTGCGGCATGACGCAGCTGACGCCGGGGATCGCGTTGAGCCCTTCAACGATCAGCGACCGCCGCGCGATGAACTCGGTACGCATCGCCTGCGCCGCGTCCTGCGGTCCGGTGAGCGCCGCGATCGCGCCGACCTGGGTGAAGGCGTTGGTGCAGCTGACGCTGTTGATCACCAGCCGTGAGAACGACGGCGCCAGCCACTCCGGGACGATCCCGTAGCCGAGCCGCCAGCCGGTCATGGCAAACGTCTTGGAGAAGCCATCGAGCGTGATGGTGCGCTCGGCCATGCCGGGCAGGGTCGCAATGGAGAGCGGCTCCCCTTCGTACTGCAGGCGACCGTAGATCTCATCGGCCAGGACGACCAGGTCGTGCTCGACGGCGATCCGCGCGATCTCCCGTACGTCCTCCTCGGTGAGGATCGAGCCGGTCGGGTTGTGCGGCGAGTTGGTGACGATCATGCGGGTCTTATCGGTGACCAGGGAGGCCACCTCGGCGACGTCCATCCGGAAGTCGTTCGCCTCCCGCAGGGGTGCCGCCACCGGCGTGCCGCCAACGTATCGGGCCATGCTCTCGTAGATCGGGAAGCCAGGATTCGGGTAGATGACCTCCTCACCCTCGTTGATGATGGCAAGCATCGCGTAGAACATGATCGGCTTTGCGCCGGGCGTGACGACCACCTGATCCGGGGTCGTATCGATCCCCTTCCAGCGCTTCACGTCCGCGACCAGTGCGGCCTTCAGCGGGGCGATTCCGGTCGCCGCGGTGTAGTGCGTCATCTTGTCGTCGAGCAGTGCCCGCGACGCCGCGTCGCTGATGTGCGCAGGGGTATCGAAGTCGGGCTCGCCGAGCTCCAGGTGGATCACGTCGCGGCCGGTCGCCTCCAGCGCCCGCGCGCGCGCAGCGGCCTCGAAGGCGGTCTCGGTCCCGATCAGCCCCATCCGGTTGGCGAGCTTCACTGT
>JBBEBK010000173.1:0-9866 GCA_040882375.1 Chloroflexota bacterium | reverse complement strand
GCGCGCGGCATCCTGTTCAACGTCACCGGCGGCAGCGACCTCGGCCTGTTCGAGGTGAACGAGGCCGCCGAGGTGATCAAGGAGGCCGCCGATCCGGAGGCCAACATCATCTTCGGTACCGTCATCGACGATCGGATGCGCGACGAGGTCAAGGTGACCGTCATCGCCACCGGCTTCGACGCCACCCGCAAGCCGCGTGCGACGGTTCGGGCCGTCACGGCGTCGGGCGACGTGGCCGGTGGCATCGAATCCTCGCTCGATGCCCGCAGCCGCGAGATCCTGGCGGAGATCGAGCGCGATCGGGAGACCCGCCAGTCGCTCGAGGAGCAGATGCCCGAGACCTCGCCGTTCGCGGTGGAGACGAAGCGCCCCGCCGCCAGGTCCACCGAACGGCAGCCGATCCCGGTGCGTGGCTCCGGGCTCGAGCGTCCGGCCTACGGCGAGACCGACCTCGACATCCCGTCGTTCCTGCGACGCAAGAGCGAGTAGTTCCCGAATTGACCGATGCGCCCCGGCCTGCCGGCCGGGGCGTTCTCGTCTCCGGGGAGCGGCTGCATGCAGCTGGTTGAAGAGCCGCCGCTCACCCCCGAGTTGATCCGCGCGCGCCACGACGCCGTGGCGGATCGCCTGCGCCTCGCCGCCACGGCCGCCGGCCGCGATCCCGATGACTTCCGCATCATCGCCGTCACCAAGGGATTCGACCTGTCGGTGCTGCGCGCGGCGTGGGAGGCGGGCCTGCGTGCGTTCGGCGAGAACCGGGTCCAGGAGGCGCTCCCCAAGGTGGACGCCCTTCCCGACGCCGAGTGGCACCTGGTCGGGCACCTGCAGGCGAACAAGGCCCGACCGGCCGTGCGCGCCTTCGCGGCGCTCCATTCGATCGATAGCCTGGACCTGCTGCACCGGGTCGATCGGATCGCCGCCGAGGAAGGACGTTCCCCGATCGGACTGCTCCAGGTGAACCTGTCCGGCGACCCCGCCCGAGCGGGATTCGAGCCCGACACCGTGCCAGCCCTGGCAGGCGCCCTGCGCGGGCTGATCGCCGTGCGCGTCCGCGGCCTGATGGGAATTGCACCGATTGGCCTGTCCACGGCGGATGCGCGCCGCGTCTTCGCCGCCCTCCGGCGGCTGCGGGACGTGCTCCAGGAGGGCGCGAGGATTCCACTCCCGGAGCTCTCGATGGGGATGACCGCCGACGCCGAGGCCGCCGTCGCCGAGGGGGCGACGCTGGTTCGAATCGGGACCGCCATCTTCGGCCCGCGACCCGCCTGATCCTCGCTTGCTATCCTTCGAGGTGATATGCCCGCCGTCCTCGTGAACTTCGTGCAGCTGCTGTTGAGCGCGCTGATGCTGCTGATCCTGGCCCGGGTCGTCGTGAGCTGGGTCGCCCCGACCGGCGGCGGGGGATTGGTCGCCTTCATCTACCAGGCCACTGAACCGATCCTGGCGCCGATCCGGCGCCTCATCCCGCCCACCGCTGGCCTCGACTGGGCACCGCTGATCGCGATGCTGGTGCTCGGGATGATCATCCGCGTGGTGGTGCGGCTCTGAGAGATCGCCAGGTCGCCACGCTGCAGGTCCGGGTGACGCCGCGCGCATCCGGCGACAAGGTCGGACCCTGGCAGGGCGGCGTCCTGCAGATTCGCGTCGCTCGGCCGCCGGCCGATGGCGAGGCTAACCGGGCGGTCCTTGGGCTCGTGGCGCGGGTACTGGCGGTGGCTCCATCGACGCTCACCCTGGTGGCGGGGGAGCGTTCCCGCCTGAAGCGGATCGAGGTGCGCGGCCTCCCGCCGGCCGACCTGGACGCGAGGCTGGCTGCCCTCGGCGATTGAGGCCCCAGAGCCCCGTCGCTATACTTCGGGTCCCCGCGTGGGCGATTGGCTCAGTCGGTTAGAGCGCACGGTTCACATCCGTGAGGTCACTGGTTCGAATCCAGTATCGCCCACCATTCATCCTCCCTCGCCGAGGCCAGGCCGATGCGGTCGCTCCTTGCGCGCCTGAAGCGGATCGGTGTGGCACGCCCGCTCAGCGAGCGCGACTACGCCTTCCTGACCGTGGGGTCGCTTGTCTCATTGCTCGGGGACGGCTTCTTCTTCGTCGCGCTGGCCTGGCAGGTCTACGAGATCAGCAACGTGCCGACCGCGATGACCGCCGTCGGCATCGCCTGGACACTGCCGCTGCTCGCCACCGTCCTGCTCGGGGGCGTGCTGTCTGACCGATATGACCGCCGCTGGCTGATGATCGGCGCCGACCTCCTGCGCGGCGCTGCGATCGCCGTGATGGGCGTCCTCTCGATCATGGGCGTGCTCGAACTCTGGCATATCGTCGCGCTCATGGCGGTCATCGGGCTCGGCGATGCGGTCTTCAATCCGGCCTCGGTCGCCCTGGTGCCGGACCTGCTGCCCGATCACCTCCTCCCCCAGGCGAACGCCCTACAAGGCACCGTCCGCCCGCTGATGGCGCAACTGGCCGGCCCGGCGCTCGCCGGGCTCGTCGTGGCAGGAATCGGTCCCGGCCCGGCCTTCGTGGTCGACGCAACGTCCTTCGGGTTCTCGGCTCTGGCGGTGGCTGCCATCCGCCATCGGTCTCGCCGCGGTGGGCCTCCAGCCGGGGTCGGCTCGACGCTTCGCGAGATCGGCGAGGGGATCGCCTTCGTCCGCGCCAATGCGTGGATCTGGGCGACGCTCGTGTCGGCGATGCTCAGCCTGCTCGTCTTCGTCGGGCCGCGCCAGACCCTCGTCCCGTTCCTGATCAAGAACCGCCTCGAGCTCGGCCCCGAGGCGCTCGGCGCCACCTTCGCCGCGGGCGGGGTCGGGGCGATCGTGTGCGCCCTGGTCATCGGGCAGGTGGGGCTGCCGCGGCGCAGGATCACCGCCATGTACCTTTCCTGGTCGGCCGGTGTGGCGCTGATGGCGGTCTATGGCGTGATGACCGAGCTGTGGCACGCGCTCCTGGCGAGCGTGGCCATTCACGCCCTCTTTGAGCTCGGCCAGATCATCTGGACCACCCTCCTCCAGCAGCGCGTCCCGCGTGCCATGCTTGGTCGCGTGTCGAGCCTCGACTGGCTGGTCTCGATCGGCCTGGTGCCGATCTCGTACGCCCTGACCGGGCCGGTCGCCGGCGCGCTGGGCGCGACCACCACGCTCGTTGGGGCCGCCATGCTTGGTGCCGTGCTGATGGGCGCGCTCCTCTTCTTCCCCGGAGTGCGTGACCCGGAGCGCGAACCGCCCTTCGCGCGGGGCGGCGGATCGGCCGGATGAACGCCACGCAGCCGGGCAACCCGGTGCCGTCGTCGACCATGCGCAGCATGTTCGACCGCATCGCCCCGGTGTACGACGCCATGAACACGCTCATGACCGGCGGCCTCGATGCACGCTGGAGGCGGGCGGCGATCGCCGCGGCACGCCTCGGTCCGGGGATGCGCGTTCTGGACGTGGCCTGCGGTACCGGGAAGCTCGCCCGTGCCGCGGCGGCGGCCGTCGGACAGGGGGGAGAGGTGGTAGGTCTCGACCTGTCCGCCGCCATGCTGCTTCGGGCTGCCGGCGCATCCACGCCGGCCGGCGCAGCCACGCCGCGCTACCTGGTGGGGGACGCGCTTGCTCTCCCCTTCGATTCCGGGAGGCCGGGGGATGGATTCGACGCAGTGACCATCGGCTTCGGACTGCGCAACCTGCCCGACCATCGCGCCGGCCTGCACGAGATGCGGCGCGTGCTCGTTCCCGGCGCGCGCCTCGTGGTGCTGGAGATCGCCGAGCCGCGAACCGGGCTGCCCCGTTTCCTCTACCTCACCTGGTTCCGGCGAGCCGTCCCGCTTCTCGGCCGGCTGCTCCGAGGGGGAGGCGCCTACCGGTATCTGTCGGAGAGCCTCCGCGCCTATCCGGCACCGTCGCGTGTCGCCGAACTGATGAACGAGGTCGGCCTGACCGATGTCCGATGGCGGTGGCTGCCGAGCGGGATGGCCACCCTGCACGTCGGCCGCCAACCGATCGCCGCAACCGTGAGCACTGGCGGCGAAGCGGCGACATGACCAGACCGCCGACCGATGAGCCGCTGCGGATCGCCATCTTCGCCGAGTCGTACCTGCCGTACCTGTCGGGCGTAACCGTCTCAACCGAGTCGCTGGCCCGGGGCCTGCGAGCGGCAGGTCACCAGGTGCTGTTGCTGGCGCCGCGGCCCGCCGGAGGCGCCTCGCCTGGCAGCGCCGGGGCAGTTGGACCGGACCCCGAGGTGGCATGGCTCCCGTCGTTCCAGTTGCCCAGTCCCGCACCCCACCTGTACCGTGTCCCCTGGCCGATCCCCTCGCCAGCACTGCGGGCAGCGGTTGCCTTCCGGCCGCAGATTATCCATGCGCAGTCTCCGTTTCTCTCCGGACTTCTGGCGCGCCGCGTTGCGCGTCGGGCCGGCGTCCCGCTGGTGTTCACCCACCACACCCGACTCGGCGATTACCGCCACTACCTCGGCCCGCTGGCGGCACCCGGCGCCGGCGCCCTGTCCGCGTACCTTGTCCGCTTCTGGGCGGGATGCGCCGCGATCGTCGCGCCGGGGACCGACCTTGCCGCAGAGATCGCGGCCCGACTGGGAAGCGGTCGGCGCCCCGTCGTACGGGTGATCCCGACCGGGATCGACACCGCCTCGATCGGTCGCCTTGAGCCGATCGACGCTCGTCCGGTCGCAGGCTGGCCGCCCGACGCCGTGGTGGCCGTGTCGGTCGGGCGGCTGGCTCCCGAGAAGAGCAGCGGGCTCGTGGTGGAGGCCTTCGCCGACGCGGTCGCGGACGAGCCGACGCTGCGGCTCTTGCTCATTGGTGGCGGCCCACTGGAGGTCGCGCTGCGCACGCGGGTCGCCCAGTCGGACCTGGCTGGGCGGGTCCACCTGACGGGGGTGCGGCCCCGGCTCGAGGCGCTCGCCCTTGCCCGGGGCGCGGATCTGTTCGTCTTCGCCTCGCAGACCGAGACGCAGGGACTCGTCCTCGCCGAGGCGCTCGCCGCGGGCCTGCCCGTCGTTGCCCTGGATGGGCACGGGGTGCGTGACTCGGTGCGTGACGGGATCGACGGAGAGGTGCTGGCGGCTGCACCGGAGGAGACGCGCCGTGCGCGCCTCGCCGCCGGAGTCGTCGGCCTTGCCCGCGACGCGAACCGGCGGGCCGAGTTGGCGCACGCCGCCGTCGAGGGTGCGGCGCGGTTCGATGTCGTCGCGCGCACCGCCGAGATGGTGGATCTGTACCGCTCGCTTCTCGCGCATCGCCGCTGACCGCCGCGGGTGGACGGCACGCCGGAGCGTCGTGCAGATCGGTTGCACCAGCGCCAACGCCGCGTACAATGCCTGCCATGCGCGTGAGTCTCACGGCCCGCTTCGTCTCGCACCCGGCCATCGACTTCGGCGGTCGCCGCACCCCTGCGCGACACCCGCACCTTGGACTCAGAGGCCGGACGATGACTTACCATCGGCCGCTGGCGACCCGGCGCTCGGCCCCGACCGTCGTCTCGCTGCGCTCCCATACCAGCACCTTCCGATTCCCATCAGTCGGCCGGTTTGTCGGCGTCAGTGCCCGCCGCGCCCTCCTGCCGCTCGGGCTCTCGCGCTCCCGCCGCGGATAGCGGCCTCGCGTGCCACCCCTGCGGACCGCCCGCGCCACCTCGGCCGGTGGGGTCGTCCACCGGTCCGACGGCGGAGCCGTCGAGATTCTCCTGGTGCGCCGGCGCCATCCCCCGCTCTGGGCGTTACCGAAGGGCACGCCGGACGTCGGGGAGACCCTCGCCGAGACCGCCGTCCGCGAAACACGCGAGGAGACCGGCCTCGAAGTGGAGATCGAACAGCCGATCCGCGCCATCACCTACTTCTTCGTCCGTGGCCGGATCCGCTTTCACAAGACGGTCCACTTCTTCCTGATGCGGCCGGTCGGCGGTCACATCGACGACCACGATCACGAGTTCGACGAGGCGCGCTGGGTGCCGATCGACGAGGCGCTCCCGCTGATGACCCACGAGACCGAACGCGCCGTTGTGCAGGCTGCCACCGAGCTGCTCGCGCACGCCGCCGCGTCCGCAACGCTTCGCTCGTCGGGAGGCGCTCCATGAGCGATCTCGATGGCGGTCAGCGCCGCACCCCGCTGCACGACCTCCACCTGGCGCTCGGCGCGCGGATGGTCCCGTTCGCCGGGTACCAGATGCCGCTTCAGTACGCGTCGATCATCGATGAGCACCGAACCGTGCGCAGCGCCGTCGGCCTCTTCGACCTGTCGCACATGGGCGAGTTGCATGTCGCCGGGCCGGAGGCCCTGGCCTTCGCGCGCTACGCGGTGGTCAGCGACCCGGGAACCCTTGACCCCGGGCAGGCGCAGTACTCGATGCTGTGCGACGTCGACGGGGGGATCATCGATGACCTGATCCTGTATCGGACCGATGAGGGCTATCTGCTGGTCTGCAACGCGGCCAACCGCGATGCCGTGCTGGCACAGCTCGCGTCGCTCCTGGCCCACGGCGATTTCGACGCGACCGTCGAGGACCGGTCCGACCGCACCGCGCTGGTCGCGCCGCAGGGACCCCGGGCGGCGGAGCTGGTCAGCTCCCTGACCGATCTCGATCTCGCTTCGTTGGGCAACTACCGCTCGGTCGCGGGGAAGGTCGCCGGCATCGACTGCCTGGTGGCGCGCACCGGCTACACCGGCGAGGACGGCTTCGAGCTGTTCTGCGCCGTGCGCAGCGCCGTCCGTCTCTGGGAGGCGCTGGCCACGGCCGGTGCCGGGCTTGGCCTCAAGCCGTGCGGCCTCGGCAGTCGCGATACGCTGCGGCTCGAGGCGGGCATGCCGCTGTACGGCAACGAGCTCGACCGATCGGTCAACCCGTACGAGGCCAACCTTGGTCGCGTCGTGAAGATGGAGAAGGGGGAGTTCGTCGGCCGCGCCGCGCTCGCGTCGGTGCAGCAGGTTGGGCCGCGTCGCCGGCTGGTCGGCCTGCTGATGCGCGACGAGGCGATCGCCCGCCACGGCTACCCGGTCGTGGTCGATGGGCGCGAAGTGGGGGTGGTGACCAGCGGGACCGCCTCCCCGACGCTGGGTGAGCGGATCGCGATGGCCTATCTGCCGGCAGAGCATGCCGCCGTCGGGGCTCATGTCGAGGTGATCGTGCGTGAGCGCCGACACCCCGCCGAGCAGGTAAAGTTGCCCTTCTACCGACGTCCCCGGCCGGATGCCGTCTAGCCCCATCCACCACAGGAGCGTGAGCCCGATCATGATGCCCGATGACCTCCGCTACTCCCGAGAGCACGAGTGGGTGCGCGTCGAGGGCCCGATCGCCACGATCGGCATCACCAGCTTCGCGGCCGACGAGCTGGGTGACATCGTGTACGTGGAGCTCCCCGAGGTCGGCTCGCAGCTGAAGCAGTTCGCCGGCTTCGGCGTGGTCGAGAGCGTGAAGGCGGTCAGCGACCTGTACGCGCCGATCTCGGGCACGGTGACCGAGGTGAACGACGGCCTGCGTTCCGGGCCGGAGCTGTTGAACACCGATCCGTTCGGCGCCGGCTGGATCGCAAAGGTGGAACTCGCCGACCCGACCGAACCGGAGGGTCTGCTCGACGCCGCCGCGTACGCCGAGCTCACCGCGGGCTGATGGCGTACTCGCCGCACACACCGGCCGACCGCGAGCGGATGCTGGCGGCGGTCGGCGTCGCATCGGTCGACGACCTCTTCGCTGACATCCCGGCCGGGGTCCGCGCGTCGAGCTTCTTGGTGCCGCCCCCGCTGAGCGAGCAGGAGGTGCGGGCCGAACTGTCGCGCCTCGCGGGCCGCAACCGGATCGCCGAAGTCAGCTTCCTGGGTGCCGGCGCGTACCGCCACCTTGTCCCATCGGTTGTCGGCGAGGTGATCGGGCGCAGCGAATTCTCGACCGCCTACACCCCGTACCAGCCCGAGGTGAGCCAGGGGACGCTGCAGAGCATCTACGAGTTTCAGTCGCTCATCTGCGAGGTGACCGGCATGGAGGTGGCCACCGCCAGTCACTACGACGGCGCCACCGCCACCGCCGAGGCGGCGCTGATGGCCTGCCGCCTGACCCGACGCCACCGGGTGGCCGTCTCGACCGCCGTGAATCCACAGGTGCGGCGCGTCCTGGCCACCTACTGCTCCGGGCCGGGGATCGAGGTCGTCGAGGTGCCCGCCGACCTGGCGGTGGGCGGCAGCGGGCTGACACCGGTCGAGGCCGCGGAGAGGGTCCTGGACGACGGCTTCGCCTGCCTCGTGGCACAGCAGCCCAACTTCTTCGGTGGCATCGAGCCGATGGGCGAACTGGCCGATGTCAGCCACGCCGTCGGGGCGCGGTTCGTGGCCGTGGTGGAGCCGACCTCCCTCGCCCTCCTCGCCGCGCCCGGGACCTACGGAGCCGACATCGTCGCCGCCGAAGGACAGCCACTCGGCATCCCGCTCTCGTTCGGCGGTCCGTACGTCGGGCTGATGGCGGCGCGCATGGAGTCGGTGCGACAGATGCCGGGCCGCCTGGTCGGCGCAACCCGTGACGCCCAGGGGCGGCGCGGCTACGTGCTCACCCTCCAGGCCCGCGAGCAGCACATCCGGCGTGAGAAGGCGGCGAGCAACATCTGCACCAACCAGGCGCTGTGCGCGCTGGCAGCCACGGCCTACCTGACCAGCGTCGGTCCGGCAGGACTTGCCGAGGTGGCGGACCTGTCGATCACCCAGGCGCGCCACCTGGCGACCGCGCTCGAGACCGCCGGCCTGGCCGAGCGGCGCTTCTCCGGCCCCTATTTCGCAGAGGTGGCGCTTCGCGTTCCGGATGCCGTCCGACGGCACGCGGCGCTCGCCGCCGGAGGGATCGTCGCCGGTCTGCCACTCGAATCAGAGTACCCCGAGCTGCACGACACCCTGCTGCTGGCCGCCACCGAGCTGACCACCGATGCCGATATTGCCGCCCTGGTCGCCGCGCTGGAGGGCACGCGATGAGTGCTGACCTTGCCGGCGACGCGTCCGGACGTGGCGCGGCCTTCACCTCGCCGGACGGTGGCGAGGTGCTGACGGTCGTGGAACCGCTGATATTTGCCTCATCCCGCGCCGGACGACGCGCGGTGCGCTTCCCGGCACCCTCGGCCCGGGCGAGGGCCGCCGCGGCAAGCCAGCCAGCGATTCCTGCCGATGCCTGCCGCGCCGCGCAGCCGCGCCTCCCGGAGGTGAGCGAGCTGGACATGCTCCGCCACTTCAATCGGCTCAGCCACCTCAACTTCGCCATCGACCTGGGTTTCTATCCGCTCGGCTCGTGCACGATGAAGTACAACCCGAAGGTCAACGAGTGGGCGGCACGCCTCCCCGGCCTGGCCGAATCACACCCGCTCGACCCGGCGGTGCTGGCGCAGGGCAGCCTCGAGCTGGAGTGGCTGCTGGGCGAGCTGTTGAAGGAGATCAGCGGGTTTGCCGCGGTCAGCCTGCAGCCGGCCGCCGGCGCGCACGGCGAGCTGACCGGGCTGCTCATGGCGCGCGCCTACCATCGGTCTCGCGGGGAGGGTGAGCAGCGCACGAGGGTGCTCGTGCCCGACAGCTCGCACGGCACCAACCCGGCCACCGCCACCATGGTCGGTTACACCGCGGTCACGATCCCATCCAACGAGCGCGGCGGGATCGACCTCGCCGCCCTGCGCGCCGCGCTTGGGCCCGACACCGCCGCGCTGATGATCACCAACCCATCGACGCTGGGCATCTTCGAGGACCAGATCGACCAGGTGATCGCCGCCGTCAAGGAGGCGGGAGCCATCGCCTACATGGATGGGGCCAACCTGAACGCCATCCTCGGACGCTTCCGACCCGGCGAGGCCGGCTTCGACGTGATGCACTTCAACCTGCACAAGACCTTCTCGACGCCGCACGGCGG
>JBBEBK010000172.1:0-1622 GCA_040882375.1 Chloroflexota bacterium | reverse complement strand
GGTGCGGCGGCAGCGCCGCAAAGCCCGGGGGCGCCCCCGCCGGCGCCGCGTACAATGCCAGCCATGCGCGTGAGTCTGACGGCCCGCTTCGTCTCCCACCCCTCGATCGAATTCGGAGCGCGGCGGACCTCCGGCCGTCGACCGCGCCTCGGCCTCGCCGCATCGCCGGTCACCTACCACCCGGCGCGGCCAGCCCGCCATCGAGCCTCAGGGCTCGCCGCGCTGCGCGCGCAGACGGGCCGATTCCGCTTCCCGTCGGTTGGCCGCGTGGGCCGCGTCGGTCCGCGCCGCGCCCTCCAGTCGCTCGGGCTGCCGCGCGCTCGACGCGCGTAGCGGCTCGCGTGCCCCGGCTGCGCACCGCTCGCGCCACATCGGCGGGTGGGGTCGTCCACCGGACCGTGGCCGGCCGGACGGAGGTCGTCCTGGTTCATCGCCGTGAGCCTCGGCTTTGGGCGCTGCCCAAGGGGACACCGGACTCCGGCGAGACACTCGCCGAGACGGCGATGCGCGAGACCCGTGAAGAGACCGGCCTGCAGGTCGAGATCGAGGAGCCGATCAGCTCGATCACCTACTTCTTCGTGCGCGGCCGGACCCGGTTCCATAAGACCGTCCACTTCTTCCTGATGCGCCCGGTCGGCGGCCGCCTCGACGATCATGATCACGAGTTCGACGAGGTCCGCTGGGTGCAGATCGAGCAGGCGCCGACGATGATGACGCACGCCACCGAGCGGAGCGTCGTCCAGCGCGCGGCAGAGCTGCTCGCCACTCGTGGCGAGGTCGGGGCGGTCGCCGTCGGCGGGGCGACGACGTGACCGAGGCGCCGCCCGCCCTGCGGCGCACGCCACTCCACGACAGCCACCTGGCGCTTGGCGCACGGATGGTGCCGTTCGCCGGCTACGAGATGCCCGTCCAGTACGGCTCGATCATCGACGAGCACCGGACCGTGCGTAGCGCCGTCGGCCTCTTCGACCTGAGCCACATGGGCGAGCTGCGGATCGGGGGGTCGGAGGCGCTCGCCTTCCTGCGCTACGCCCTGGTCAGCGATCCCGGCACGCTGGAGCCGGGACAGGCCCAGTACTCGATGCTATGCGCCGCCGACGGCGGGATCATCGACGACCTGATCGTGTATCGCGACGGGGCTGGCTACCTCGTCGTCTGCAATGCCTCGAACCGGGAGACGGTGACCTCACACCTGGCGGACCTCCAGGCTCATGGCGACTTCGACGCCACCGTCGACGACGAGTCCGATCGGACCGCCCTCATCGCTCCCCAGGGCCCGATGAGCGCGGCGCTGCTGGCGCAGCTCACTGATCTCGAGCTCGCCGGCCTGGCCAACTACCACTCGATGCGGGGGAGGGTGGTGGGAGTCGACTGCCTCGTGGCGCGCACCGGCTACACCGGTGAAGACGGCTTCGAGCTGTTCTGCGACGCTCGCCGCGCGACCAGGGTCTGGGACGCGCTGCTGTCGGCCGGCGCGGACCACGGCCTCAAGCCGTGCGGGCTCGGGAGCCGCGACACCCTGCGGCTGGAGGCGGCGATGCCCCTCTACGGCAACGAGCTGGATCGGTCGGTCAACCCGTACGAGGCCAACCTGGGTCGCGTCGTCAAGATGGAGAAGGGCG
>JBBEBK010000171.1:0-1636 GCA_040882375.1 Chloroflexota bacterium | reverse complement strand
GACATCCCGATCGTCCACTTCAGCGTCATCTGGTGGCGCGGCCTGCACCAGGGCCCGACCATCGGCGACCCGGGCAAGATCCTCAACCCGAGCGCCCCGCCGCTGTTCGTGCTCGCCCTGATGAGCATGCTGGCCGCGTTCACCCTGGTCTGGAGCTACCTGATGATTCGCCGCTATCAGCTGGCGCGGACCGAGTGGCAGATCGAGGAGCACGGCCGGCTGGGGCGGATCAGCGCGGCCCGACGCTCGTTCAGCACCGAATCGGTCTCGGAGGAGGCGGCGCCGTGAGCGACCTCTGGTTCGTGATCGCCGGCTACGGTGTCATCCTCGGCGGCCTGGCCGCGTACGCGATCACCCTGGTGCGCCGACTGGCACGCGCCCGGGAGGCTTCGCTGCGGATCCGCGGGGAGGCAGAGCCCGCCGCCTCCTCGGCCGACCTCGGCGAATGAGCCTGGCCCGTCCGGTCCCGCCACCGTACCCGTCGCGGGGACCGCGGTGGGGGATCCTCGTCGGGGTCCTGGCCGTGGTCGTGGTGATCGCCTATTTCGCCCTGTCGGGGATCGGGAACGCCCTCGTCTACTACCTGACCCCGACCGAGCTGCTGGCCCGCGGTGACGCGGCGGTCGGGGAGACGGTGCGCCTGGGCGGGCTGGTGAAGATCGGCAGCATCGTGGAAGACGGCCAGGAGCTCACCTTCGTGGTGACCGATGGGACAAACGAGATCTCTGTGCACAGCAGCAGGCTGCCGACCCAGTCGTTCCGCGAGGGGATCGGTGCCGTGGTGGAGGGTGAGCTGGCTGCCGACGGTCACTTCGAGGCTACCCAGGTGATCGTCAAGCACGACGAGAACTACGTGGCACCGTCCGAGGGCGCGCTCCCCTCGCAGGTCATCGACCCCGGCACATGATCCCGACCCTCGGCCACCTCGCCGTCGTCATCGGTCTGGTGGCGACTCTGTATGCCGCCGGAGCCTTCGCCATCGCCGGAGTGCGCGGCGACCGGGCGGTGCTGGCATCGGCCCGTTATGCGATCTACGCCGCCTTTGGCCTGGTGGCGCTCGCCTGCCTGGCGATGGTCGTCTCGCTGCTGACCCACGACTTTTCCGTGCGCTACGTGGCGCGCAACAACGCCACCACCACGCCGCCGTTCTACTCGGTCATCTCGCTGTGGGCCGCGCTCGAAGGGTCGATCCTGTTCTGGACCCTGCTGGCCAGTGGCTGGGCTGGCCTGGTCCTGCATCGGTACCGCGACCGGCTGCCGGTGCTCATGCCGTGGGTCGGCGTCACGCTGGCGCTGGGGGTGGCCTTCTTCTTCGCGGTGATGGCCTGGCCGGGTGACCCGTTCGTGCGCATCGCCCCGGTCGGCGCCGAGGGGAACGGCCCGAACGCCCTGCTCCAGAACCACCCGTTCATGGGCCTCCACCCGCCGCTGCTGTACCTGGGCTACACCGGCCTGTCGGTGCCGTTCGCCTTCGGCATGGCCGCGCTCATCACGCGACGCACCGATGATGCGTGGCTGGCGGTGGTGCGCCGCTGGACGCTGGTGCCGTGGATCTTTCTGACGGCAGGCATCGTGGCCGGCGCGTGGTGGAGCTACGAGGTGCTCGGCTGGGGCGGCTACTGGGCCTGGGACCCGG
>JBBEBK010000170.1:0-10063 GCA_040882375.1 Chloroflexota bacterium | reverse complement strand
GTTCCGCGTCCACTGCGGCGGCTTCGATGGCTTCGACCGTCTCGACGGTGCCACGCGTGGCCGGCCAAGTGGCGTTCAGCGCGGCCATCGCCTCGTCGAGGTCATCGGCGCCCGGAAGTCGGATCTCGTTCGGCGCTCCCTGGCCGACAAGCGCGCGAATCGCCTCGACCTCCGCTGCGTCCCAGCCCTCCTGCCGGGCAAGCCGAGCGAGGCCCTCGTCCTTCTTCGGATCGGTCTCCGTGTCCGCAACCGCGGGCTCGCGCCATCCGCTTGATGCGACCTCCATCTCATTGGCCATCTCTTGCGGCCGATCGAGCCAGTCGGGCTCTGCCTGAGGGCGCGGGTTGTCTGAGTGGTCCGGTGATAGCCCCGGCTCGACCCCCACATAGAACGGATCCGCGCGCCGACGGGTGTATTCCGGCGCAAGATCGGGCTCCTCCGCGAGCTCCGACTCTGGCACTGGTGCGAAGTCCGTCGGGACGGACTCGACCGCCACGGCCGTGGATTCCGCATCCAGGAGGGCGTCCAGGAAATCTGATTCGACCTTGGCCGGTTGAGGCGCCACAAATCCGATCTCCGACCCGGCGTCGAAGGCCCCGGACTGCGCCCCAAACTGCGCCGGCTCCGGCTCGGGTTGTAGCACAGGCGCCGGCTCAGGCTCCGGCTCGCGACGAATCGAGGCGGTGGCTACCTGTGCCTCGATCTCGGCGGCGTCAAGCCACGCGAAGTCGCCATCGGCGAACCAGTCGGGCTCGATGACATCCGTGCTGTACGACGGTGACGTGCCGGCAGCGGTGGTGTCGCGACTCTCTTCGGCGATGTCTGGCGGAGCAGATTCGGTTCCGATCGTCTCGATCGCTTCCGCTGACGCGTCGGCTGGTGTATCGGCCGCTGCGTCGACGTCTATGTCGGCTGGTGTGATCGCGTCGGCCTCTTCCACGCCAGACCCCTCCAGCGGCGCCACGTGGTTGGCAACCTCGGCGACGCTCGGCATTTCCGCTGTCGTCGGATCCTGGGCTCGAGCGAGTGCCTCAGCGAAGCCCGCCACAGCCGAGCGAGCCGTATGGGAACGACGCTGCGGGGTCGTGCGCCTGGTGGGCGGCTCAACTCGCGCGGACGCCTTGCGGGCGGCCTGATCGGACTCAGGCTCGGTCTCTGGCTCGGCCACCGAAGCGGGCGACGCCGGGCGCTCCCACGCCACCGGAGGAACGATGCCGGGGCCGGGGAGTCGCAGATCGAGACGCGCTTCGAGGAGATCCACGCGGGAGCGCAGGCCGGCGACCTCACCGCGCGCCTCGCCCAGCGCCAGCAGCGCCTGCCCGTATCGTTCGGTGAGGTTTCGAAATTCGGTCAGCAGCTCCCGGAAGGGTGTAGCCTCCCCGGCTGGTGAAGATCCGCCGTTCGCCCGCGGCGCTTCGAACCTGTCACCGTGCGACGCCATCGGTGCGGGGTTCTCCTTCAGGAAGACGCGCATGCCGTCGCCCTCGGGGGTGCCGGAGAGAACGCCTCGGGCCAGAAGCTCCCAGACCTTCCCCTCGGGGACCCCGAGTACAGACGCTGTCTCCGGGACCGAGTAGCCGTCCATCATGGGAGGGATAGCCTACCCCCTCCGCCGACCGCGGCGATACCCCACAGCGGAGTCGGCGGGCGGCCGCTTGCGCAGGCGCGCGCTGTCGTCGGTCGGCGTCCCGTAGAATCGGGCCTCGATGACGACCCCCGTGCAGGTGCCGACCCTGCGAGGCCACGATTTCGGGCTGCCGCCCGCCCTCGCGGGCCTCGGCGAACTGGCCTACAACCTCTGGTGGAGCTGGACGCCGCGCGCCGGCGCGCTCTTCGCGCGCATCGATTCCGCGGCGTGGGCGCGCCACCGGAATCCGATCCCCGTCCTTACAGGGCTCGAGGCGGGGCGCTGGGCTGCCCTGATGGCCGACGAGGACTTCATGGTCGACGCCAGCCGGCTCCTCGACGAGTTCGATCGCTACATGGCCAACGGGTCCGACTCGTGGTATCGCCGAGCGACTGCGTCGGACCCCGCGGCCAGCCTCCCCGGGCCGGTCGCCTACTTCTGCGCCGAGTACGGCATCCACGAATCGATGCAGATCTACTCCGGCGGCCTGGGAATCCTCGCCGGCGACCACTGCAAGTCGGCATCGGATGCCGCGCTCCCCTTCGTCGGGGTCGGCCTCCTCTACCGGCGCGGCTACTTCCGCCAGCAGATCGATGCCGACGGCCACCAGGAGCATGCGCAGCCGGATATCGACCCCGGAATGCTCCCACTGCGCCGAGCGCGCGGCCAGGATGGGTCCGCGCTCCAGGTCAGCGTCGACCTGCCCGATCGACAGGTCCACGCGGCGGTCTGGGTCGCTCTGGTCGGACGGGTTCCGCTGCTGCTGCTCGATACCGATATTCCCGCCAACGACGGCTCCGACCGACCGATCACCCACATCCTGTATGTCCGTGGCCGCGAGATGCGACTCTGCCAGGAGCTGGTGCTGGGGGTCGGTGGCGTGCGGGCGCTCCGCGGCCTGGGGATCGAGCCGGCTGCGTGGCATCTCAACGAGGGTCACTCGGCCTTCCTGCTGCTGGAGCGGGCGCGCGAGCTGCTCGGCACCGAGCCGGAGCTCGCGCCGGCCGAGGCCCTGCGTCGGGTCGGGCGCAACTCGGTCTTTACCATCCATACGCCGGTACCGGCCGGAAACGAGACCTTCGATCGGCAGCTGGTGGCGGCCTCGCTTGCACCGTGGCTCAAGGAGAGCGGCATGCCGGCCGCGGAGCTCCTGGAGCTTGGGCGTGGGCGTGGCGACGAGCCCGATGCCCCGTTCGACATGACCGCCTTCGTCCTGCGGCACGCATCCGACGCCAACGCGGTGAGCGCCCTCCACGCCGCCACCGCCACGGCCACGTGGGCGGCCGTGGCCGGACACGAGATCGGCACGGTCACCAACGGCGTGCACGTGTCCACCTGGCTCGGCCGACCGATGCGGCGCCTCTACGAGCGGGCGATCGGTGGGTCACTTGGAAGCGACGCCGCAGGTCCCGAGACGTTCGAGCATCTCGACGCGGTGACCGACGCTGACCTGTGGGGCGCGCATCGGCAGCAGAAGCGCGAGCTCGTCGAATTCCTGCGGCGTCGGCTGGCGCGACAGTTCGCCCGGCACGGGGAGGCGCCGCGCGGGTTGCGCGTTCTGCATGGAGTCCTCGATCCGCACGCGCTGACGATCGGCTTCGCCCGGCGGATGGCCACCTACAAGCGGGCCGACCTGCTCTTCCGCGACGAGGAACGCCTGGCGCGTCTCCTGTCCGACACCGAGCGGCCGGTGCAGGTCGTGCTGGCCGGCAAGGCGCATCCGGCGGATCGGCCCGGTCAACAGGTGATCCAGCGGATCTTCACCCTGTCACGCTCCGGACCGCTGCGGGATCGCGTCTTCATCGTCGAGGACTACGACATGCGCATCGCGCGGTTCCTGGTCGGTGGCGTGGACATCTGGCTGAACAACCCCCGGCGGCCGATGGAGGCATCGGGCACCTCGGGGATGAAGGCGGCCATGAACGGCATCCCGTCGATCAGCATCCTCGACGGCTGGTGGGACGAGGGATTCGACGGGAGCAACGGCTGGGCCATCGGCGGGCGGGAGACGCTCGATGACTACGAGGCCCAGGACGAGGCCGACGCCGCCGAGCTCTATCGGCTCCTCGAAGAGGAGGTCGTCCCCCGCTTTTACGCCCGCAACGGGGACGGCCTGTCGGACCCATGGCTGGCCACCATGCGCGCCGCGATCGCCGGATCCATCTGGCGATTCAGCACGGCCCGCATGCTCGGCGAGTACGTCGAGCGGTTGTACCTGCCAGCGGCCCGTTCGATGGAGCCCGCCGCCACCCGCTAGGGGAGGTAGAAGCGCGGGTTCTCCCAGACGCCGCGGTCGTTCACCGCGAAATGCAGATGGCACCCGGTCGAATTGCCGGTGGTGCCCTCGTAGCCGATCGTCTGACCGATCGACACGGCCTGACCGGGGCTCACGATGACCCGCGACTGCAGATGCCAGTACCAGGTCATCACGCCGCCGCCGTGGTCGATCACAACGCCGTAGGCCGAGTCCCACGGCCAGAGCGGCCGCCCCGTGGCGACGATGACACCGTTGCCGGCAGCCTTGATGGCGGTACCGCACCCGTTGGCCAGGTCGATCCCGCCGTGGAAGTGCGGATACCAGGTGCCCTTGTAGGTGTAGGGCGGCTCGAGCCAGAACGAGGTCGGACCCCACTCCTGGGTGACCCGGAAGTTGTCCTCCGGCCAGCGGAAGCCGCGTGACGATGGGTTCGTGTTCCGGGACTCTGCAATCAGCTTTTCGACCAGCTTGGTGGCAGCCGCGAACGCCTCTTCCTCCGCCTTGATCTGGGCCTCGACATTTCCGCTCGCATTGAGCGCGGCGTTCAGCGCGGCCTCCTGGTCGCGTCGCTTCTGATCGGCCGCTGCCTTCAGGTCGGCGAGGTTCGCCTCCATGGCCGCCAGCTCCGCCTCGCGCTCTGCGAGGAGCTTGGCCTCCGCATCGGCCACGTCGCGCGCGTCGGCGAGCACGGCGCGGCCTTCGAGCAGGGTCTGCTGCCTCGCCTTGAGCTCAGCCCGGAGATCGCGGATCTGGTCAGCCAGGATGCGGTCCTGCTCGGAAACGGTGAGCAGGTAGCCGACCTGGGTGGTCGCCGCGTCGAGCGAATCGGCGGAGAGCAGGATCTCGAGGAGCGAAGTCTGGGTTGACTCGTATGCCGAGCGAAGGTGGTCCTGAAGGAGGGCCTCCCGAGCATCCAACTCGGCGGTCTCCACCCGGATCCGGGCTGCCAGGGTGCTCATCTGCTCGTCGAGCTTGGCGATCTCGGTGAGCAGCTCCTCGAGCCGCGCGCCGATCTCCGCCACCTCGGCCTGCACCTGCACCAGCAGTCCGTTGACGCGGTTCCACTCGGCGGTGACCGAGGCGAGTTCCGCCTTCGCCGTATCGAGCTTGGCCGCGAGGGACGTGGAGGTTGCCTGCAGCGACTTGAGCGCAGCGCGCTGCTCGGCAAGCGTGTCCCGCAGCGCCTTCTGCTGCGCGATCGCGTCGGAGAGCGGGTCCGCGGCCTGGGCCGGGTCGCGGGGTGAGGATGAGACGATGCTCGTTCCGACCATCAGCAGGGCTACGAGCGTGATGGCCAGATGAGATCGTCGTCTCATGCGACGGTCTTCGGTGCGGTATCCATAGCCCAGATGTGCCCCGTGCGGTGTGCCCAGCCATGCTACCCGGGCGTTCCGGGCGCGTGACGCCACCAAAATGTACTACACCGTAGTACTCCTTGGTTCAAGCGGCGCGGCGGCGGGCCTCTTCGTCGTCCACCAGCGATGCGCGGGCAACCTCCGCACCGAGCAGCACCACAACGCCCGCGAAGTAGAGGAAGACGAGCAGCGTGATGGCCGTCGAGATCGGTCCGAAGGCGCTCTCGTAGTGCGCCACGTTGGTCGCGTACCAGGTGAATCCGACGCGCAGCGCGGTCCACAGCACGGTCGCCACCACCGCTCCCGGCCAGATCTGCGAGAGCGACACCGGGCGATTCGGCACGAGTCGGTATAGCGCGACCATCGCAACGAAGACGAGCAGGATCGGCACGATCAGGCCGAACAGCTCCAGCGCGCGACGGCCTCCCGGCACCCCGCCGACCACATCGTCCGCGAGGCCGACCAGGATGCCGGTCACGAGGCCGATGACCACCGACGCCAGGACCAGCCCGCCGAACAGCGCCATGAGCCCGATGGCGAGCAGCTTCTCGCGCCAGAACGGGCGCGGCGGGGCCATCGGGAAGGCGCGACTGATCCCGCGGCTGAGCGCCCCGAAGAAGCCAAGTGCGCCCCACGTGAGAAGTACGGCCGAGAGCAGTCCTATCCCACCCCGCGCGGCGAGGATGCTGTCCACGATGCCGCCGATGGTGCCCGGCTGCAGTGGTGCGGCGCCCTCCAGGCGCCCGACCACGAACTGGCGCGCCTCGCCCTCGCCGATCAACAGCGAGAAGACGAGCACGCCGAGCACCACTACCTGGAAGAGGGACAGCATCGCGAAATAGGCCATGGCACCGGCGTACTGCAGTGCCTCGTGCTCCAGGAACCCGGCGATGGCGCGCCGCGTGATACGGGTGACGCGCCGGGCATCGGTCCAGAGCACGAAGACCGCCCGCAGACGCTCCCATCGGTCGAGCATGGGGAAGAGGCTACCCTTTCGGCATGCCGGCTGACGAATCGGTTCTGCTCGAGGTCGGCGGCCACCAGGTGGCCGTCAGCAACCCGTCGAAGGTGTTCTTCCAGCAGTTGGGGCTGAGCAAGCTCGACCTGGTGCGCTACTACCTGGTCGTAGCCGATGGTGCGGTGCGGGGCGTGCGGGACCGGCCGATGGCCTTGAAGCGGTTCCCCAACGGGGCGGGGGGCGAGTTCTTCTTCCAGAAACGAGCGCCGTCGAGCCTGCCGGAGTTCGTCCGCACCGTGGAATTGGCGTTCCCCTCAGGCCGGACCGCGGACGAAGTCGTCGTCAGTAACGCGGCCGCGCTGACATGGGTGGTCAACCTGGGATGCATCGATCTCAACCCGCATCCGGTCCGGGATGACGATCTCGAGCATCCGGACGAACTGCGCGTCGACCTCGACCCCGGGCCGGGTGTTCCATGGGCCGCAGTCCGCGAAGTCGCCCTGGTCGTTCGCGAGGTGCTCGCCGACCACGGGCTGGTCGGGTGGCCGAAGACATCGGGCTCACGCGGAATCCACGTCTACGCCCGTATCCGACGCGAGTGGGGCTTTGGTGAGGTTCGCCGTGCCGCGCTGGCGCTGGCCCGCGAGGTCGAACGGCGAGCCCCCGCCCTGGCCACCAGCAAGTGGTGGAAGGAGGAGCGGCACGGGGTCTTCATCGACTACAACCAGAACGCGAAGGACCGCACCGTCGCGTCGGCCTACTCGGTGCGACCGGTCCCCGATGCCCGCGTCTCCGCGCCGCTCGACTGGTCCGAGGTCCCGGACGCGGAGCTCGGCGATTTCACGGTCCTGACCATGCCCGACCGATACGCCCGCCTGGGCGATGTGGGCGCCGGCATCGACGAGGCCACGGGTTCCCTCGAAGGCCTGCTGGAGCTCTCCGCGCGGGACGAGGCCGGCGGCCTCGGCGACGCTCCATGGCCTCCCCATTACGCTAAACAGGCCGGAGAGCCACCGCGCGTCCAGCCCTCGAAGCGCCGCGCGCCGGACCCGGCGCAGCCAGCCGTCACCGGACGCTCTCCCACCGGCCGACGCCGATCGATTCACCCGCTGGTGGTCATCTCCCAGGCCAAGCTGAAGGACGACGCGCTCGCGGGCCTGGAGCGCTGGCGAGAGCGGCACCCGGAGGCATCGGCGCTGCTCGCCGAGGACGACGTGATGGTGGATGCCATGCGCGGCAGATCGACCGTCTGGTGGCGGGTCCGCCTCAACCTGCGCCGCGTGCCAGAGGCAGAGCGGCCAGCGGCCGAACCTCCCGACCCGGACTACGACCCCGCGGTCGAGTGGGCACCGCCCGAACAGCAATAGCCGGGGTGGCCTCGGAACGCGCTACTTCCCGGCGGCTGAGGCCTATGCCACGCGCCGACGCCCCCGGGACGGTTACTGCTCTCCACGCGAGACGTAGGAGCCCGCGGAGCCGCTCAGCGCCGCGCGGGCGGCGTAATGCTCCGCCGTTGAGAATTATGGGCATCGCAGGCCGCGCATCGTCGGCGTCCTCGGGTCCTCGGGTCCTCGGCGTTCGCGCGCGAGCCGCCGCGCGAGCCGCTGCTCGAGGCGCGCCTTCACCGCTGGCCATTCGTCGGCGAGAATCGAGAAGTAGACCGTGTCGCGGATGAAGCCGTTGGGCATGCGCAGGTGGCGACGCAGCACTCCCTCGCGGACGGCCCCGAGACGCTCGATGGCTGCCTGGGAGCGGTCGTTCCGGCCATCGGTCTTGAGGGCGACGCGCGTCGCGCCCAGCTCCTCGAACGCGTACGACAGTTGCAGGAGCTTGGCTTCGGTGTTCACCGCGGTGCGCTGGTGCGATGGCGCGATCCAGGTCCAGCCGATCTCGACCCGCCCGTGCTCGGGGGCGATGTCCCCGAAGCGCGAGGACCCGACCGCTCGGCCGGAGGCCGCGTCGACGGTGGCCCAGGTCACGAACTCCGTCCGCAGAGCGTCGGCGAGATAGGTCGGCCAGCTCTCCGGGCCGGCCGACAGGTCGGCGCCCATGTAGCGAAAGGTGGCCGGATCCTGGGCGGCGGCCGCCAGCAGGTCGTCGCGATGCCGCTCCTCGATCGGCTCGAGGCGCACGAGGCGGCCGCTCAGGACGACGCGTTGGGGCCGCTTCACCCGACCCGGGTGCCTTCGCGCGCCGAGACCGCCGCCTCGACCCAGCCGGGCATCTCGCGACGCAGGGTCGCGAGGGGCAGCGAGCCGTGGCCAAGCAGCTCGTCGTGGAACGCTCGCAGGTCGAATCGGTCTCCCATCAGCTCGCTCACCTCGCGGCGCGCGCGCTCGATCTCGCGCTGCCCGATCTTGTACGACAGCGCCTGGCCGGGCCAGATGGTGTATCGGTCGACCTCGATCTCCGCGTCGACGAGGGGCATCGATCCGCGTTCGTGCATCAGCTCGATGGCGCGCTCGCGACTCCAGCCGAAGGCATGCAGCCCCGAGTCCACGATCAGGCGGGCGGCGCGGAAGCCCTGCATGTCGAGCGCGCCGAAGCGCTCCTCGTCCGACAGGTAGAGCCCCATCTCGTCGGCCAGCCGCTCGCAGTACAGGCCCCAGCCCTCGGCATACGCCGCCCCCGCCATCCGCGAGCCGTAGGTCCGGAAGCGCGGCAGCCCGGTCAGCTCCTGCTCGATCGCGAGCTGGAAGTGGTGGCCCGGCGTTGCTTCGTGGAAGGTGATCGAGGCGATCTTGTGGAGTTGGCGCTCGTTCGGCTGATAGGTGTTGATGTAGTACTGGCCGGGGCGCGAGCCGTCCATCGACGGCGGCATGTAGAAGGCCGGTGGCACCTCGCGCTCGCGGTACTCCTCGACCGCCTTGACCTCGCAATCCGCGCTCGGTAGCCGACCGAACCAGGTCGGCGCGGCGGCGAAGGCGCGTGCCGTCTGTCGGGCGGCGAGCTCGACGATCTGCTCTCGGCTCGTTGGACGGTTGGCGGCATCCTCGGCGAGCGCCTTGGCCAGCGCTGCACGGTCACGCTTCCCGAGTCGCCGAGCGATCTCGTCCTTCTCCGCCTCGATGTGGGCCATGTCCTCCAGGCCGAATCGATGCACCTCGTCGGCGCTGGTGGCCACCGTGGTGTTCATCCGGATCGCCAGCTCGTACGCCTCGTCACCCCCGGGCGTGGTATTCAGGCCGGGCTGTTTCCGGGCCTGTGACTCGTATTCATCGGTCAGGAAGTCGCGCAGCCGCTGCAGTGCCGGGTAGATGTGCCCGTCGACCGAGGCACGCACTCGCTCGCGGGCCTGCGCATCGGACACCTGGGCCATCGATACGGCAGGAAACTCGGCGGACGGCAGGGACAGCATCCGCTCGACCTGGTCGATCAGCTTGCGGACCGGGATCGCGGCGCTGGTCCGGCCATCGGTCACCCCCTCGCGAAGCGTCGCAATCTCCTGCTCGACCGCGGTCGGGTAGGCCGCGAAGCGGGTGAGCAGGCGTTCCAGTCGCACAGGGGTATCGGCCTGCTGGTACTGCGCGATGCGAACCGGAAGGGTCTGGATGCCAAAGATGTGGTTGATCGCCAGCTGGTACTGCTTGCGCTCCAGCGCCTCGAGGTGCGTCCGCGCCACCAGCATGAGCATGTCGCGCGTGATGACCTGCTCCGTATCGAGGCCGTCACCGCCGATCGCCTCCGCCTCGGCCAGCGTCTCGCGGAACGCGGCGGTGTCAGCGGTGCGCCCGGCCTCGCCCAGGTTCGGCAGACGATCGTCGTAGCGCTCGTCGCCGAGGATGGTGGCGGTCACCGGGTCCCGCTCGAGGACACCTTCCCAGAAGCGGTCGGCGAGCTCGTTGACGGCGACGTTCGGATCGGTG
>JBBEBK010000169.1:0-10192 GCA_040882375.1 Chloroflexota bacterium | reverse complement strand
CGCCCAGCATGTGGCCGGTCATGCTCTTCGTGCTGCTCACCGGGATCGCATACGCTCGGTCGTCAAAGACGGTCTTGATGGCGGCCGTCTCCGATCGATCGTTCGGCGCCGTGCTGGTGCCGTGGGCGTTGATGTAGCCGATCTGCCCGGTGGTCATCCCGGCGTCGATCAGCGCCAGCCGCATGCTTGAGGCCGCGCCGCGGCCACCGGGGGCCGGCAGGGTGATGTGCGAAGCGTCGTCAGTGGCCGCGTAGCCCACCAGCTCGGCATGGATCCGCGCCCCACGCTCCAGTGCGTGCTCGAGCGCCTCCAGGACCAGGATCGCCGCGCCATCGGACATCACGAACCCGTCGCGGTCCGCGTCGAATGGGCGGGAAGCGCGATGCGGGTCGTCGTTGCGCTTGGTCGAAAGCGCTCGCATGGCGGAGAAGGCTCCGATCGGGATCTCGCCGATCCCCGCCTCGGCGCCGCCGGCGATCATCACGTCGGCGTCACCGCGACGGATGATGTTCAGGGCGCTGCCGATGGCGTGGTTGCCCGTGGCGCAGGCACTCACCGTGGCGTAGTTCGGCCCGCGCGCATTCGCGTAGATGGCCACGTACCCGGCTCCCATGTCCGGGATCAGGGCGGTCACCAGGAACGGACCGATACGTCCCACGCCGAGCTCGTGGGCCTCGATGATGTCGCGGATCATGGTGTTGATCCCGCCGATTCCCGAGCCGATGATCACCCCGGTCCGCTCGGCAAGTGACTCATCGAGGATAGGTACCGGCAGGCCCGCGTCATTCAGTGCCTCGGCACTGGCCGCCCAGCCGTAGTGCACGTAGCGGTCGTTGCGGCGCACCTCCTTGCGGGGCATCACGTCCTCGGACACGAAGCCCTTGATCTCGCCGGCGATCTTGCTGTCCACGCGAGCCGGGTCGAACGACGCGATCCGCTCGATCCCGCTGCGGCCCGCGACCAGGCTCGCCCAATAGCTCGGCACGTCGTTGCCGATCGGCGTGACCGCGCCCATGCCGGTCACCACCACGCGCCGCTCCCCGTGCTCGGCCGAGCTGAGGGGGCCGCTTCGGTCAGCCATCGGCAAGCCCCCCGGCGATCGACTGGTCGCGCGGAATGACGAAGCTGATGGTCGCCTCGACGGCGATCTCGCCATCCACGCTGGCAACCGCTCGACCGCGGCCGAAGACGCCGCGCAGCTTCTCGATGGTCACCTCGAGACGCAGCGTGTCGCCGGGCAGCACGGTGCGCCGGAAGCGGCAGCCGTCGATCCCCGCGAAGAGCGCCAGCTTGCCCCGGTAAGCCGGAAGGGAGAGGACGGCCACCGCGCCGGCCTGCGCCAGCGCCTCGACCATCAGGACGCCGGGCATGATCGGGCGATCGGGGAAGTGTCCGGTGAACTGCGGCTCATTGGCGGTCACGTTCTTGATCGCCACCACCCGCTGCCCGGGCTCCAACTCGACCACCCGGTCGATCAGGAGGAACGGATACCGATGCGGGATGATGCGCATGATGTCGGCCGCCTCGAGCGGCAGGGTCAGCCCATCGGTCGTCATCGGTCGCTCCAGTGCTGCTTGGTGGTCATCGGTCTGCGGCCCCGCCGGCCACGAATGCGGCGGCACCCACGCGGTCGACAAGGTTGGTGCTCACCTCGGCACCGAGGAAGGCGGCGTTGTCGACGATGCCACGATGGAACGGCAGGTTCGTCTTGATCCCCCCGACGTGGAACTCGGCCAGCGCGCGGCGCGATCGTGCCAGGGCGATCTCGCGCGTCTCACCCCACACGATCAGCTTGGCGAGCAGCGAGTCGTAGTACGGCGGCACCTCGTAGCCGGGGTACAGGTGCGTGTCGACGCGCACGCCGGGCCCACCGGGCAGGGCCAGCTCCTCGATGGTGCCTGTCTGCGGCGCAAAGTTGTCGCCGGGGTCCTCGGCGTTGATCCGGAACTCGATGGCGTGGCCGCGCAACTGCACGTCCTCCTGGCGCAGCGTCATCGCCTCGCCCGCCGCGATCCGGATCTGCTCGGCGATCAGGTCGATCCCGGTGAGCATCTCGGTGACCGGGTGCTCGACCTGGATCCGGCAGTTGATCTCGATGAAGTAGAAGTTTCCGTCGCCGTCGAGCAGGAACTCCAGCGTGCCGGCGCTCTCGTAGCCGGTGGCCACCGCGGAGCGGATGGCGAGGTCGCGCAGCCGCTCGCGGGCCGGCTCGGTCATCGCCGGCGAGGGCGCCTCCTCGATGATCTTCTGGTGGCGGCGCTGCACCGAGCAGTCGCGCTCGCCGAGATGGATGCCGTTGCCGTGGCGGTCGATCAGGACCTGCACTTCGACATGGCGGCTCTCCTCGATCCACTTCTCGAAGTAGACGCTGTCGTCGCCGAACGCGGCCTGCGCCTCCGAACGGGAGAGCGGCAGGTTCGTCTCCAATTCGCGCGGAGAGCGGATCAGCCGCATGCCGCGCCCGCCACCACCGGCGGACGGCTTGAGCAGCACCGGGTACCCAGCCGCGCTGGCCTGGTCCAGGGCGTCGCGCAGATCGGTGAGGATCCCGCGGCTGCCGGACACGGTCGGCAGGCCGTTGGCGGCAAGCATGCGGCGCACGGCGTACTTGCTGCTGAACTTCTCGAGCACCTCCGCGCGGGGACCGATGAAGGCCAGGTCGTGCGCCGCGCACACCTCCGCGAAACCGGCATCCTCGGACAGGAACCCATACCCCGGATGGATGGCGTCACAGCCGGTGATGAGCGCCGCGGATACGACAGCCGGCTGGTTCAGGTAGCTCTTGCGCGCCTCGGCCGGACCGATGCAGATCGCCTCGTCAGCCAGCCGCACGGCGAGCGTCTCGCGATCGGCTTCGCTGTAGGCCACCACGGCGGGAACGCCCAGATCGCGACAGGCGCGCAGGATGCGCACGGCGATCTCGCCGCGGTTCGCGATCAGGATCTTGGCGAACATCAGGCTGGCACCGCGGCCGGGGCACCGACCAGGGCCTCCACGGTTGTCCCCAGGTCGGTCGGATCCGAGACGGTCAGGCACCGCGCTCCGGGGACGATGCGCCGCACCATCCCGACCAGGGCCGCGCCCGGACCGCATTCGACGAAGGTGTCGACTCCCTCGGCGGCCATGCGCTGCACCGAGCGGACCCACTCGACCGGCGAGCTGACCTGGCGCGCAAGGAGCCCGCGGATCTCCGTCGCGTCGGTCAGCGGCTCGGCGGTGACATTGCTGACCACCGGGATGTGGGCGTCCTGCCACGCAGCCGACGCAAAGGCCGCAGCCAGCGATGCGCCGATCGGCGCCATCCTCGGGGAGTGGAAGGGCCCGGACACGTTGAGCGGGATGGCGCGACGCGCCCCAGCCGCCCTGAGGCGCTCCGCCGCGGCAGTCAGCGCCGCATTCGTGCCGCTGATCACCACCTGCCCCGGTGCGTTGTCGTTGGCCACGACCAGGTCGCCCTCGGCGCCGAACTCCCGATTGGTCGCGCCGACCGCGTAGGACACGGTCTCGCGGTCGAGGCCGATCACGGCAACCATCCCACCGGCGATGCCGGCGTCCGCCATCAGCGAGCCCCGCCGCGCGACGAGCCTGAGCGCATCGGCCAACGAGACCACCCCGGCTGCGACCAGTGCGGCGTACTCCCCCACTGAATGGCCGGCCACGTAGGCTGGTTCAAGTCGTTCGCCGCGGAATGCAAGCGCCTCCTCGAGGGCGCGCAGACACGCCACCGAGGTCGCCACGAGGCACGGCTGCGTCTGCCGGGTGTCGTTGAGCAGCTCCTTGGGACCCTCCCAGGCAAGCCGCGAGGCCGACCAGCCGAGCGCGGCATCCGCCTCGTCGAAGGCGATCCGCGCGCCGGGCGAGGCTTCGGCCATGGCGCGGCCCATGCCGACCGCCTGGGATCCCTGTGGGGAGAAGAGGAGCGCCACGCTCATTCGGCGGGCTCCATCTCGATCAGCAGCTGCCCATACTCGACCGCCTCGCCGGCCTCGCTGACGAGATGGCGAACCGTGCCGCCGCGGGGCGCGCGCACGTCATGGTGGACGCCGAGCATCTCGACGTGGCCCAGCTCGTCGCCCTTCTCAACCGCGAGGCCAGGCCCGAGCCCTTCGGCGTAGACGAAGAAGCCGACCGCCGGTGCGGTGATGCCGTGCTTCGCCGAAACGGAGGGCACAGGGCCGACCCGGTCGACCGGGACGACGCTCGGCCCGGCCTCGGACCGGGGGGCGGGCGGTCCAGGCTCATTTGGGATGGCGGAGCGCACGGCGCGGACGCGCAGATCGCCGTCACGCACCTCGATCTCCCCGAGGCCGTGACGTGCCAGTCGCTCGGTGAGCTGCGGCAGCAGCTCGTCGGCGGCGCGACGAACCAGCGCCATCGGGTCCTGCGGATCGCTCATGCGCCTCCCTCGTTGTTCTCACCGTCGTCGCTGCTCGGCCAGATCTCGCTCCAGCGCGGCCGCCGTGGGATGCCGGGCAGATGCAGCCGGCGTCCGATCCTGTGTCGCAGCGACGGTGCCGCGACGTCTTCGCGCGCGGCGACCTCCGTCTCGCGATGGAGTCCGATGCCGCGCAGTCGAGCATAGCGGCTTCCGAGCAGGGCCTCGGGATCGAGCCGGCTGATGCGACCCAGCGCGGCGAGGATGGCGCTCTTGAGCGCGGCCGCGGTCGAGTCGTGGTCGACGTGGGCTCCCTCGCCCGGCTCGTCGATGACCGAGTCGATCACTCCGAGCTTCAGCTGATCGGCGGCTGTCATGCGCATGGCGGCCGCGGCGGCCGGGGCGGCTTCGGGCGAGCGCCACAGGATCGCGGCGCAGCCTTCGGGAGAGATGACCGCGTAGACCGCGTTCTCCAGCGCGAGCACCTCGTCGCCGACGCCGATGGCGAGCGCCCCGCCTGACCCACCCTCGCCGACGATGACCACCACGATCGGAACCTCCAGGCCGGTCATCAGCTTGATGCTCGAGGCGATCGCCTCGGCCTGGCCACGCTCCTCCGCCGCGGGGCCTGGGAAGGCGCCGGCGGTGTCGAGGAAGGTGATCACCGGAATGCCGAGCTTGTCGGCGAGTCGCATCAGGCGCTGCGCCTTGCGGAAGCCCTCCGGGTGCGCCGACCCGAAGTTGCGGAAGATGTTCGAGTCGGTGTCGTTGCCCTTCTGGTGCCCGATCACCATCACCGCCCGCCCGTCCAGCAGCGCAGGGCCGCCGACGATCGCCGGGTCGTCACGGAAGGACCGGTCGCCGTGGAGTTCGACAAAGTCATCGAAGATGCGAGGGATCAGGTCAAGGGTGCGCGGGCGCTGCGGGTGCCGCGCCAACTGGACGCGACGCCACGCCTCGGCCGCCTCCTCGGCGGTCGGCGGGACGAGACCTTCAATGGTCGGAAGTGTCATCGCTCCGACTCCTCGCGGCTGGTCGCCAGGTCGCCGTTCGTTCCGGATTCGACGCCGATCCCAACGGTGTCGCTCACCGCGCCGCCCAGCCGCTCGGCGATGCCCGACAGGACCCCGATCGGTCCCCAGCCGCGGCTCTCGCCGGCCTGACCTGCCTCGAGGCGTGCGACCGGGAGCAGCCGGAGCAGCCGAGAGAGCACCCCGCGCAGCTCTGCCCGCGGGACGATGCGATCGACGAAGCCGTGCTCGAGCAGGAACTCCGCGGTCTGAAATCCGTCCGGCAGTTCCTCGCCCACGGTGCCACTGGCAACCCGCGCGCCGGCGAAGCCGATGAGGGCGCGCGGCTCGGCGAGAATCACATCGCCCAGCGAGGCGAAGCTCGCCAGCACGCCACCGGTGGTCGGGTCGGTCAGCACGCTGATGAACGGCACCCCGGCGCTATCGAGTCGGGTCAGCGGCGCGGTGGTCTTGGCCAGCTGGAGCAGGGAGAGGGTTCCCTCCTGCATGCGGGCGCCACCCGACGCGCTGATCACCACGGCCGGAATCCGTTCGGCGAGCGCGGCCTCGAAGCAGCGGGCCAACTTCTCGCCGACCACGCTGCCCATGCTGCCACCCATGAACCGGAAGTCGAAGATGGCGATCGCGATCCGCTGGTCGTCGATCCTGCCGGTGCCCCACACCGCCGCCTCGCGCAGGCCGGTCTTGACGCGCGACGCCTCCAGGCGGTCGGGGTACGGCTTCTGGTCGTGGAAGCCGAGCGGGTCACCGGGCTCGATGCCCGCGTCGCGCTCGACGAAGCTGTCGTCGTCGAGCAGCAGGTCGATCCGCTCGCCGACGCTCATCCGGAAGTGATGGCCGCAGGTCGGGCAGACGCGCAGGTTGCGCTCCAACTGCTTGTTGAAGATCTGCGACTCACAGCTCGGACACTTGGTCCACGTCTCGGCGGAGATGTCGCGCCGACGGCTGAACGGGAACTTGATCGGCATCGGGCGCTCCTACCGATGCGCCGGCGGAGCGCCGGATGCTGCATGACGGCGCGTACCGATCCACACGGCCAGGGCGGTCAGGCCCACCCCGATGACCGCCGAGGAGATCACGCCGGCAATTGCGATGCGTCCTGGCTGCCGCCACTCGCGTCGCGTCGCGTCGGAGATCGCCGCAGCGGCAATCGCCAGGCGTCGACGGCGGACGAGGCGGGCCTCGAGGCGCGAGCTGAAGCGCACGCCGACCGGCATCGGCGGCAGCGCGGCGCGGATCAGGGCGGCGGCGTCAACCAACGGAGCAAGCTCCGGATCGACACGCGGGCGGTCGCCGGCGAGCAGATCGGCGACGGCTTCATCCAGGCGATCTGCACGGGTACGGGTGGTCAATCGTTCTCTCTCGGCGTGTGCGGTGTGGAGGGCGGGGCGTCGTACAACCTGTCACCGATACAAACACCGCGCGGGCCGGTTCGTTACACCCCGACCCGGCCCGAGGGCTGCGTCAGGCCCCCAGCCGGGTGGCGAGATCTCGCAGCGCCCGATGCAGCAGTACCCGCGCGGCGCCCTCGGAACGGTCCATCACCTGTCCAATCTCGCGGGAGGTGAGCCCATCCACGAAGCGCAGGAGCACCACCTGGCGGCGGTCGTCGGGCAGGTCGGCCACCGCATCGAGCACCCGACGCAGTTCGTCGGCGCGTGCCACCAGGCCGGCCGGATCGGCGTTGGGGGCCGGCGGATCGATGCTCGAGTAAAGCGGAACCACCGAGCGGCGGATCCGGCTGCGCCGGGCGTTGGCGATGGTGTTGTGCGCGATGCGGAAGAGCCAGGCGCGGAAGCTGGCCCCTTCGTCGGTGAAGGTCGAGAGGGCGCGCAGGGCCGCCATGAAGGTGCGCTCGGTGGCGTCCTCCGCGTCGTGGTGATCACCGAGCTGGTAGAAGGCGTACCCGTAGACGCGGTCGAGGTAGCGGCGATAGAGCACGTCGAATGCGGCCCTGTCCGCCTGCGCCGCCAGGACGGCCGGAAAGTCGGCGTCGGTTCCGTCGGCCGGTCCGCGCGGCTCGGTCCCCGCCGGTTGCACCCCATCCGCCGGGCGAAGATCGGTCATGCGACGGCTCCCGCGGTCGCGGCCTCGAGGACGCGGACCACCTCTCCCACGGTGTAGGCCGTCCGGCCGTCGGGTCCGTCCAGGAGCAGCGACCCGTCGTCGTCGATGCCGGCCACCAGGCCCTGCACCATCGTTCCGCCGAGGTCGAGCTCGATTCGCCGGCCGTCGAGCCACGAGACCGTCCGGAGGCGCGCGAGGGGAGTATCCCCCGCCTCGAGCGCGGCGATCTCGCGATCGAGCGAATCCAGGAGCGTGCCGAGCAGCGAAACCCGGTCCACCGGGACGCCGACCATCTCGGTCAGCGACGTTGCCCGCGCGGCGATCTCGGCGGGCATATCCGCGCGTTGCCAATTGGCATTGATGCCGATGCCGATGACCCCCTCCACCAGCCACCCATCCTCGAGCGCCGTCTCGAGCAGGAGACCAGCCAGCTTGGCACCGTCGGGGGCGACCACGTCGTTCGGCCAGCGGATGGCCAACCCCGCCTCGGGCGCCACGCTGGCACAGGCGTCGCGGACCGCCAGCGCCGCGGCGATTCCCAGCAGGCCGGCCACGTGCGGCTCGAGGCGGGTCCGGAGCGGGACGCTGACCATCAGGTTCGCCCCTGGCGGAGAGAGCCAGCTGCGACCGCGGCGTCCGCGACCGGCAGTCTGCAGGTCCGCGACGATCGCCAAGCCGTCACTACCCGGCTGCCGAAGCACCTCCCGGGCCCGGTCGTTGGTCGAACCGATCGACGCGTGGTGCTCGATCCGACGGCCGACGCGGCGCGCGGCATTCGCGGCGCCGGTCCAGGCGGCGGGGTCGGTCTGCGAGATCGGGGCTGATCGGTCCATGAGGGGGCTGATGGTACCCCAGGCGCCCAAGCACGAGGCCGCGGAGAGCATGGTGACGCTACACTCGGCGCCTGATGAGCCAGCCCGCCGCCCGCGAGCGCGTCTTCAGCGGGATCCAGCCGTCCGGCGCCTCGCACCTGGGCAACTACCTGGGCGCGCAGGTGAACTACGTCGCTCTCCAGGAGAGCTACGAGGCGATCTACGGGATCGTCGATCTCCACGCCATGACGACCGTCCACGACGGCGAGCAGCTGCGGCGGCTGAGCCACGACATGGTGCTCGACCTGCTCGCCATCGGCCTCGACCCGGACCGATCTGCCCTGATCCGCCAGTCGGATCTGCCCGAGCACGCGGAGCTGTGCTGGATCTTCAACACCGTCGTCCCGGTGAGCTGGCTCGAGCGCAATCCGACCTACAAGGAGAAGCGCCAGGACGGGATCGACAACAGCAACGCGCTGCTCACCTACCCGATCCTGCAGGCGGCCGACATCGTGATCTACAAGGCGACCCGCGTGCCGGTCGGCAAGGACCAGGCCGCGCACCTTGAGCTCTCGCGCGAGATCGTGCGCGCATTCAATCGGCGGTACGGCGAGATCTTCCCCGAGCCGCAGGCGGTCTTCACCGATGCGCCGGTGGTGCTCGGCACCGACGGCGTGAAGAAGATGAGCAAGAGCGCCGGCAACACGATCCGCATCTTCGACGAGCCCGACGAGATCCGGCGCTCGGTGATGAGCATGGTCACCGACACCCAGCGCATCAAGCGCACCGACCCCGGCCGCCCCGAGGTCTGCAACGTGTGCCAGCTGCATCGGTTCTTTGGCGGCGACTACCTCCAGATCCAGGACGGCGAACGTACCGCCCGAACCGGGTGCGTCGAGACCAAGCAGCTGCTCGCCGAGCGGATCATCGAGCTCTTCCGGCCGATGCGCGAGAAGCGGGTCGCCCTGGCAGCCAACTCCGACTACGTCGAAGAGGTTCTGGCTGCCGGCCTTGAGAAGGTGCGACCGATCGTCGATGCCACCATGGCCGAGGTGCGGGCCGCCGTCGGCATCGCTCGTCAGCGGGGAGGCTCCCGATGACCGGCCCCGAGCAGCTCGGCGGCTTCGGCCCCCGCGAACGCCGCTGGCTCTTCTTCTTCCTGGTGGTCGCGACCGCGTACGTCAGCGTTCTCCTCACCCAGACGCTGCTTGGTTTCGTGAGCGGCTTCGGCCAGATCATCCTGATCGTCTTCCTGGCCTGGCTCCTCGCCTTCGTCATGTCGCCAGTCGCGCGCTCAATTGAGCGATTCCTCTCCTTGTCGCAGGCGCCTTCGGTGGGACTCGCCTACCTGCTGGCACTGATCGGCCTCGGCATCGCGCTGTTCACCGCCGGCGGGGCGATCAGCCAGCAGCTCACCCGCGCGACCGATGAGTTCCCGCAGACCGTGGTGCGCATCGAGCGGACGCTGGGCGACTACCAGGCGGCACTCGGCCTCGATCGGGCGCAGGTCGACTTCGTGGAGCTCTTCCACAGCGCGCAGGACCAGTTCGGCAAGCTGTTCACCGCCATCTTCGACCAGGCCGAGGCGATCGCCGGCGCAACCCTCAACACCCTGGGGTCCCTGTTCCTGATCCTGATCCTCTCGCTCTACATGCTGATGGACCGAGATCGGATCCTCGCCAAGGTCAACCGGGTGGTCCCGCGCCGCTACAACGATGAGCTCCAGATCCTGGAGCGCAGCGTGGCCCGCGCGTTCGGCGGCTTCCTGCGGGCGCAGATCATCCTGGCGTTCGTCCAGGCCGTGCTGGTCGCGGTGGTCGGCACCATCTTCGGCATCCCGTACCTGTTCCTGGTCGGCCTGCCGTCCACGCTGGCCATGCTGATCCCGTTCTTCGGACCGCCGCTGG
>JBBEBK010000168.1:0-10285 GCA_040882375.1 Chloroflexota bacterium | reverse complement strand
CGAAGTACTCGACCGCGTTGTCGGGGAAGAACTCGCGGAACTCCTGGTAGAGCTGTGCGGCGAGCGTCTTGTTGTGCGCCATCACCAGCGTCGGCTTGCCGACCGCCTCGATCACCTTGGCCGCGGTGAAGGTCTTGCCGGTCCCGGTGGCGCCCAGCAGCACCTGGTGGCGCAGCCCCTCCTCCACGCCGCGCACCAGCGCGTCGATCGCCTGCGGCTGGTCGCCGGTCGGCTCGAACGGGGCGTGCGCGACGAGATCGGTCACGGGGATCGGTGGGCCTCGATGAGGGGTGAGGGGGGCGACCCCGATTCTACCGAAACCTCCATCGGTACCGATCGGAGACCAACCGACAGGCCTATATCCGACACTGCCGGCCCCTCCTAGGCTGCGCTGTACCGATGTTCCGGTCTGCGCCGTCTCGACCCACTCCGCACGCGGCCGAATCGCCGGCCGAGCCGCTGCACGCGCGACGCGACCGTGGCCAGGCGCTCGTCGAATTCGCCCTCGTGCTGCTGCCGGTCCTCCTGATCCTGGTCGGCATCATCCAGTTCGGCCTCCTGTTCGGTGCGAACGTGACGCTCACCAACGCCGCCCGCGAGGGCGCCCGGGCCGGCACGATCCACGTGTACGACCGAAACCACAACAAGGTGTGGAACGACGCGGCGCGCTGCGGCGCGGTCGTGGAGGCCGCGACGAACGCCTTCGGCATGCTGGCCACCTCGGCTCCGCAGTTCACCATCACGCTGAGCGGTGGTTCCTGCCCCACCCCGTCAGGCGACACGCAGACGAACGGGGACGTCACGATCTCGTACTGCGCCAGCATGGGCGACCCGAACGATCCGTGCCCGAATGCCGGCAACAGCGCCACGACCTGCGCACCCGACACGCGCGAGGGCTGTCTCGTCCGCGTCGAGCTGGTCTACCACTCCGACATCATCGTTCCGCTGGTCGGCAGCTTCCTGTCGACCGACGGGAACGGCCGTTTCGTCCAGCGCGTGACCGCCACGATGGTCGTCAACTGATGCGCCAGGTGCCGCACGGCCAGGTGCTGGTCCTCGTCGCGCTGGTCATCGTGCTGCTGCTGGCGTTCGCCGGGATCGCGGTCGATTTCGGGCGCCAGAACGCGGAACAGCGCCACGTCCAGACGGCCGCCGACGCCGGAGCGCTGGCCGCCTGCCGGGCGCTGATCAGCGGCGATTCGGATAACGCCGCGGCGGCCGCGGCGAGGACAATCGCGGAGGTGAACCTGGAGGGTTCGCCAGCCGGCGCGACCGCCAGCATCGCCCCGGACGATGCGCGCGTCTACGCCGACGGGCACACCGGAGACCCCGTCTACCTGAGGTCGGGGATCATCGTCTCCTCGACCAGCGTGCGAGTGGCGATCGCATCGACCATGGAGACGGCGCTCGCCCGGGTCGTGGGCGTGCTGACGCTCGATACCGGTGGCCGGGCGCGGTGCCAGCTGCAGGGCGGTCCCGCGATTCCGATCGTGGCCCGGCGGTACGAAAGTGCACCCGGCCCGGGGGCCGGCTTCATCGACTTCGCGGCGACCGCGGCAACCAGCGGCAACGGCCAGGTGGACCCGTTCAGCGTTCTCGGGTACGACGGTCGCACGCCGGCCAGCGAGTCGGAGCCCGGGCCGGTCCTGGCCCTGTACGGACCTAACAGCAAGGCGTCCAACGAAGCCTCGTTCCGCGGCTTCGTGGCGCTCGACATCCGCAACTTCCAGTCCACCACCTCGCGGGTCTACTACAACGGGGTGACGCCGGGGACGACCGAGAACACTCTCAAGAACATGCAGGGCGCCTACCTGCTCGGTGGCTACATCGGGCCGATGTTCCCGCCGGTGCTGCAGCCGGCCGATCCCAACGACCAGGTGGCCGTCCTGTCCGGCAACGACACGGCCATGGTTGTGGGCAACTTCGACGACGTCTACGCGGTCGGCGACCGGTTCCTGCTGGCCGTTTACAACGGAACGGTGATGCAGATCCCCGACTTCGCCATCAGTCCGCCATCGGTGATCGCCGTTGAGCCCACCACCTCGTCTCCGATGAGCGGGCCGAACTTCACCGTCTCCCGCAACGACGCCTTCAACAGCACCGTGACGCTGCACCTCCACGGCGATGCCAACGCGGCCGCGGCGGGCTACCCGGCCTACGACATCTTGCCGACCCCGCCGGTCACGCCGCCCGCGGCGGGCGACATGAACCAGCCGACCTGGTCGACCGACGTCTTCATCCCCGCCAAGAACGGCACCACCGTGGGCATGAGCGGTATCGAGACCAACACCGTCCCGGCCGGCATCTACACCGTCTGGCTGGAGGGCCACTCGGGCAACCCGTACTTCCAGACCCGCCGCTACCCGGTGCCGGTCAAGGTCAGCGTGGCAGGTGCGCCCGTCCGCGACTTCAGTTTCGTCAACTCCACCACAAGCGGCTCCATGGCCACCATGGGCGGCTCGATCAGCCTGCCGATCTACGTCTCCACCAGCAATGCCAGCGGGACACGCTGGGGCTCGGCCGGTGGACCGGTGGCGCTCAACCACGATCCGGCCAGCTTCACCGACTGCAGCCTTGCGCCCGCCGCCATCGGCGCCGGTCAGATCGCCTTCAGCGCCGGCTCCGTGACCCCAACCGCGTCCGGGTCAGGAGCGCTCTCCACGCTGACCATCAGCACCGTCGGGTTGGCTTCCGGCTGCTACCGCTTCGACATCCGCGGCACCGGGACGAACGGAGATGGCCAGCCGGTGACCCACCTGCAGCCGGTCACCTTCACCGTGGCCACCTCGGCCAGCGGCGGCTCGTACGTCGACATCATCGGCTTCTCGGTATTCGAGGTGACCGGTCTCGACGCCAACGCAATCTCGGGTCGCGCGGTGAGCGGCGTGTATGCCGACGCCAACGACCAGGCCCTGCGCCGCGCCCAGCGCGCACGGCTCCTCCCCTGGAACTGACCAAAGGAGACCACTCGTCGTGGAACTGGAATACAACGACAGGAGCAACAGGCGATCGAAGCTCTACGTCGGCGTCGGCCTGGTCGTGGCGCTGATCGTGGGCGGGCTTGTCTTCGTCTTGCTGCGCTTCGGCAACCTCGCGCCCCAGGGTCCCGCGGAGATGCGGCAGGTCGTGGTGGCGGTCCGCGAGATCCCGCCACGCAAGCCGATCGAGGAGGGCGACGTTGCAACGCGCAGCGTGCCGGCCGACCCGACCAACGAGTCCGCCTTCACCCGCATCGACGAGGTGCTCGGCCGGCTCAGCGGCGTCCCGATCTCGACCGGCCAGATGGTCACCCGCACCATGCTCGCCTCGAACGCTTCGGGGCAGGCCTTCTCCATTCTCGAGCCCGGGCAGGAATACGACCCGAACGGCCCCCACCTTCGCGCGGTGAGCGTGAGCGTCCCGGATGAACGGGCGGTCGCCGGCACCCTGGTGGCCGGCCAGCGGGTCGACCTGATCGTGACCATGGCGATCAACCCGGAGATCGGGCAGACCGCCGAGGAGGCCGCGCTGACGACCGCTGAGTTCATTCCGGGTCCGTCGACCAAGGTGACGCTGCAGATGCTCACCATCCTGTCGCGCAATGGGCCGATCTACATCCTGCGCGCGGACCTCGCCACCGCCGAGAAGATCGCCGAGCTGGCGGCGGCTGGCGGTCAGTTCACGATGGTCCTGCGACCCGAGGAGGACGGGCGGACCGCCAGCACCGACGGGTCGACCATCGACACGCTGCTCGATGAGTTCGACTTCCCGGTGCCGCGCCCGCCGGTCTTCGAGAGCCCCGCCCCGTAGGTTCGTTTCCCCGCGCATACCGATGACGCCGGCCCTCCGGCCGGCGTCATCGGTATCTCAGCCGGCGTCCCGCGCGAGCAGGGCATCGTACGCGAGCTCGACCTGCCGCCGCGTCTCGGCGAGCGTGGCCGACCCGTCGATCACCACGTCGGCGGCGGTGATCTTCGACTCCTGGCTCGTCTGGTTGGCGAGCCGGGCATGGACGGCATCGGCATCCATGCCGCGCGCGGCGAGGCGCGCCAGCGCGTCGTCGAGGTCGCAGCGCACGACCCACGTCTCATCACATCGGTCCAGGAGCGGCGATTCGAGCAGCTTGATCATCTCGATGCAGGCCACCTCCGCGCCCGCCTCGCCGAGCTCGGCCAGCCGCGCCCGGATCTCGCCGCGCACCGGCGGGTGGATGATCGCCTCGAGATCGGCCAGGGCGGACCGATCCGCGAAGACGATCGCGGCCAGCGCGGCCGGCTCAAGGGTGCCGAATCGCCGCTCGATGGCGCGACGCACGCCGGCATCGGTCTGGCGCACCTGGCGGGCCACCGCATCGGCGTCGATGGTGGCGACCCCCAGATCGCGGAGCATGCCACTGACGGTGCTCTTGCCGCAGCCGATGTTGCCGGTCAGGCCGATCACCTTCATCTCGACGGCTCCCCGGCAGACAGCGGCTCGCGCTGGCAGCGCGGGCAGAAGTGCGTGCTCCGCTGGCCGATGACGATTCGTGCGATCTCGCGTCCGCAGCGCAGGCATGGCTCGCCGGTCCGACGATAGACAGCCAGCTGTTCCGCGTTGTCGCCCGGTTCTCCATCGGCGCCGACGTAATCGGAGATGCTCGATCCGCGGTTCGCGATCCCCTGCCGGAGAACGGCACGCACGGCCCGATGGAGTCGCCGCACCTCCGCCTCGGACAGGCTGTTCGCCGTGCGCAGCGGATGGAGGCGCGCCCGCCAGAGCGCTTCGTCGGCGTAGATGTTGCCCACCCCCGCCAGGAGCGACTGGTCGAGCAGCAGGCTCTTCAGGCGTCCCGTGCGCCCACGCAGGCGCGCTCCGAACCGGCCAGCGGTGAATGAGCGGGCGAGTGGCTCTGGCCCGTGGCGGGCGAACACGTCGCCCACCCGGTACGGCTCGCGGAACTCGCGGACTGCCCGAGACGCGGCACGTGGCGCGGCGGCGCGGCGGCGCAGTCCGCCTCCCTCCCAGAGGCCGATCCGTCCGAACTTGCGGACATCGCGGAAGCGCAGCTGACGCCCGTCGGCCAGGTGGAAGACGACTCGTGCGTACGGGTCATCCGGCGTACCCGAAGGGGCCACGATCAGTGCGCCGGTCATCCGCAGGGCGACGGTCATCACGCGGCCATCGGCGAGGTGCAGCAGGACGCTCTTGGCCCGCCGGCCGGCGCGCTGAATGACCGCGCCCCGCAGCTCGGCGGCGAATCGCTCGGCAGGCTCCGGGTGGCGCACCGTCCGATCCCAGCGAACATCAACATCGGTGATCACCGCGCCGGCAACGCGGCGCTGCAGGTCGCGGGCAACGGTCTCCACTTCAGGGAGTTCGGGCATCGGTCAGCCGACGACCTCGGCGAGCACCAGCTCATCGGCCTCCGCCTCCTCGGCCGGCCGCGGCACACGCCGCCAGCCGTCATCGGTCGGTTGATAGCGGTCCATCTGCTCCCAATCGTCGCCGACCTTGAGATCGACCGTCAGCGGCACGTCGAGCGGCAGGGCACCCTCCATCAGATCGCGGACCAGCCCGGCGAGCGCGGGAAGCTCCCCCTCATCGGTCTCGAAGACCAGTTCGTCGTGCACCTGCAGGAGCATCCGAGCCCGCATCTCGCGGTCGCGCAGCCCCGCGCCGATGCGCACCATGGCGATCTTGATGGCGTCGGCAGCGGTCCCCTGGATCGGCATGTTGATCGCCATCCGCTCGCCCGCCTGCCGCAGGGACGGGTTGCGTGCCTGCAGCTCGGGGATGTAGCGGCGCCGCCCCAGCAGGGTCGAGACGTAGCCCTGCTCGCGGGCCAGGATCTTCATCTCGACGATGTAGCGACGAATCCCCTCGTACGCGGCGAAGTAGTCGGCGATGAACTGGTGCGCCTCTTCGCGCGGGATGCGCAGCCGTTCGGCCAGGCCGAAGTCGCTCATCCCGTACGCCACGCCGAAGTTGACCATCTTGGCCATGCCACGCTGTTCAGAGGTCACCGCCGCCGGGTCGATCTTCAGCACCCGGGCCGCCGTCGCACGGTGGATATCCTCCCCCGCCGCGAACGCCGCGGTCAGCCCCGGGTCGCCCGATACGTGCGCCAGGATGCGCAGCTCGACCTGGGAGTAGTCCGCCGCCAGCAGGACCTTCCCGGCCGGGGCGACAAAGGCGCGCCGGATGCGCCGCCCGAGCGCCGTTCGGATCGGGATGTTCTGGAGGTTCGGATCGGTGCTCGACAGGCGCCCGGTGGCGGCGATCGCCTGCTGGTAGGTGGTGTGCAGCCGGCCCTCGGCGTCCACCAGCAGCGGCAGGGCGTCGACGTAGGTGGATTTCAGCTTGCTCAGCTGGCGGTACTCCAGGATCAGCGCCACCACCTCGTGCTTGTCCCGGAGCTCCTCCAGGACCGATGCATCCGTCGAGTAGCCGGTGCGCGTCCGCTTGGTGGCCGACAGCTCCAACTCGTGGAAGAGGACCTGCTCGAGCTGCTTGGGCGACCCGATGTTGAACGGGTGGCCAACGGCCGCGTGGATGCGCTCCTCGAGCGATGCGACCTGCTCGCCGAACTCCTGGCCGAGCCTGGCCAGCGTCTCCCGGTCGAGCAGGATCCCGGCAAGTTCCATCTGCGCCAGCACCGGCAGGAGCGGCATCTCGACCTCGCCGAACAGATCGGCCAGGCCGACCTCGACGAGCTCCTTCTCCAGGTCCGATCGGATCAGGAGCGCGGTGATCGCCTCGGCCGCAGCGCGCCGGGCGATGAGCGCCTCCTCGGCGCCCGACTCCGGGGTGAGTGGACGCGGCGGCAGCTCGGCGCCAAACCGGTTCGCGGCGAGGTCATCGAGCGTCTGGGCACGCAGCGCCGGGTTCAGCATGTATGACGCGACGAGGGTGTCGAACGGCGTGCCCGCTGCGGTCACGTCGTGCATCGCCAGCAGCACGATCATGGCTTTCAGGTCGTGTCCGACCAGCGGCCGATCCGTACGGGCGAGCCAGCGCCGCACCGGATCAACCTGCGGCTCGTCGCCCCACGGGACGAACCAGCACGACCCATCACTCCCCGCCAGGGCGATCCCGTGCAGGGCTCGCTCGAGGGGTCGCCCCGGGCCCCCGGCCACCGCGATTGCGATCGCCTCGCCCTGCGCGGCCAGCCACGCCTCGAGCTCCATCCGGTCGGCGTCGCTGCGGGGGACCCGCGGATCCACCTGTTCGATGGCGCCGGCCGGATCGACGAGCGGGTCGGGCCCTTCGCGCGGTGCCGCCTGCCCGCCCGATGGTGCGGCGGGCGCGTCATGCGACTGGGCTCCGCCCGAGGACCCGCCGCCCAACAGGTCGAGCGAGAGCTGCAGGCCGCCCTTGGTCTCGCGGTCGGCCGGCTCCTGCCCGGTCGGCGCGACGCTCGATGGCGGCAGGCGATCGATCAGCGAGCGGAATTCGAGCTCACGGAATCGCTGCGCCAATGCTCGCCGGTCGTATCGGCCGGTACGAGCTGTCTCCAGGTCGATCTCTACCGGGAGCTCGGTCAGGATCCGTCCGATCTGGCGTGACATGAATGCCGACTCGCGGTGTTCGGCCAGCCGTTCCCGCAGCTTGCCCTTCACCTCGTCGAGCCGTTCGTAGATGGCGTCGAGCGTCCCGAACTGCTGGAGGAGGGCAACCGCGGTCTTCTCCCCCACCCCCGGGACGCCGGGGATGTTGTCGGAGGTGTCTCCCTTGAGCGCCTTGTAGTCGAGCATCTGGTCTGGCCGCAGACCGTATCGCTCACCGACCATCGCCTCGTCGTAGATCACCGTCGCCGCCACGCCCTGTCGCGTGGTGAGCAGACGCACGTGATCATCGACCAGCTGGAGGCCATCGAGATCGCCCGACACGATGTAGGTGTCAATTCCGGCGGCAGTCGCGTGCTGCGCCAGCGAGCCGATCACGTCATCGGCCTCGTATCCCCGCAGTTCGACGATCGGCATCCCCAGCATGCCGATCACCTCGCGGACGATCGGGAACTGGGAGCGCAGGTCGTCGGGCATCGACGGGCGACCCGCCTTGTATTCGGGATAGGCGTCGAAGCGGAACTGCGGCTTGCCCAGATCGAAGCTGACGATGGCGTAGTCGGGCTTCAGGTCCTGCATTCCGCGCAGCACGATCTGCAGGAAACCGAAGACCGCGTTGACGAGCGTGCCGTCCGAGGTGGTGAGCGGTGGCAGGGCGAAGTAGCCGCGGTACACGAGGCTCGGCCCATCGATCAGCATCAGGATCGGTCGACGCTCAGCCATCAGCGGAGTCTAGACCGATCGACTCTCCGCGGCGGCTGGCACCCCGCCTATCATCCACCGATGCCCGAGCGTTCCCCGATCGACCCCTACGCGATCCTGGGGCTCGGCCGCGATGCGACGCCGCAGCAGGTGGCGACGGCCTATCGGCGGCTCGCCAAGCAGTTCCACCCCGATCTTCACCCCGACAAGGAGGTCGCGGCCCGGATGCGTCGCCTGAACGAGGCGTGGGAGATCCTGTCGTCGCCCGAGCGGCGCGCGGCGTACGACGCCGGCCGTCCGGCCCGGTTACTGCCGACAAACGGCCACTGGGGCGCCTCGCGCGACCCGATCAGGCCGGCCCAGCCGACAACGACGCGCACCTGGGCCAGTTGGCGCGCCACGGCTGATGAGACCCGGGCCGCGCCACGGACTGCCCGTCAGCCGGGGGAGGTACCGGTGCCGCCGACACGACGACCGCCGCCGATCCGTCCCGGTGCGCGGACATTCCGCGACTCGGGATGGGCGGCGCTGCTGGTTGCTGGCGTCTTCCTGGCGATGCTCGTCGTTGCGGTGGTCGTCGGGAAGCTCGCGTAGCGGTCGCCGCGACCGACTCGAAACCTACCCGGCGCGCGGCTGCAGCGCGAAGCGCATGACGGCGGCGACCACAATCAGGCCGATCCCAACCAGAAGCAGCGCGAGAAAGCCCGGGAATGCCGTCACGGACTCGCTGTCGTGAGCCGCGGTTACCGGGTCGCCGCTCTTCCCCGGAGGCGATTCATCTGCCCCGGTCACGGCGTCGGGCGAGGCATCGGGCGATCTGCCGGTCGATCCGTCGGTCGCGACCCGCGGTGACGCGAGCGGTTCCTGCGCACCCGATCCCCCGGCGAATTCGACGTCCGAGCCCTGTGTGGCCGGCGGCGCATCGGTTGGACGCAGATCTGCGCTTGCCTGTCCCTCGGGCGCGCCTAACGAAGCGGCGCCGGAGAAGCCGCTCAGCGCACCGGAGGCGCCAACCGCCCCGATGAGGACCAGCCCCGCGCCGGCGCCGAAGACCGGGGCGGTGAGACGTCGGAGCCACCCGACGCGACCCGCATCCCGCGACGCAGGCGCCGGGACCGGAGGAATCAGCCGCAGCGGGCGCGACGGCGCGATATCGGGCAGTTCAGCGAGCGCGGCCCGCAGCGCGGCGAGGTCGTCGAGGACGAGCTGGCATCGAGCGCACCCGGCCAGGTGCTCGGTCAGGGCGCGGTCCCGCAGCGCGTCGGCCTCACGGTCGGCGTAAGCCGCGAGCCGCTCGTCACGGGGGTGCGAGTCGTTCGGCATGGTCATCGGTCCAGACGCACCTCTGTCACGAACAGTTCCCGGTGTTCGGCCATCAACTCGCGCAAATGCATGCGCCCGCGATGGATGCGCGATTTGACCGTTCCGAGCGCGGAGGCCGTGGTGGTGGCCACCTCGCCGTAATCCATGCCGTACACGTCGCACAGCACCACCGCCGTGCGCTGGTCCTCGGGCAGGAGTCGGAGCGCGACGTCGAGGTGCCGATACAGCTCCGAACGGCCGGCCTCGTCGGCGGGGTCGGCGACCGTCGTGTCCGGCAGGTCCGGCTCCCCCTCCTCGGCATCGGGGAGGGTGGTCGTCGGCCGACGCTGGGCTCGTCGCAGGATGTCGTAGCTGGCGTTGGCGGTGATGCGCAGCAGCCAGGAACGGAAGAGGCCACCGCGATACTTGGCCATGGCGTCATAGGCGTGGACGAAGGCATCCTGGGCCGCATCGGCCGCCTGGTCGGGATCACCGAGGAGCCGATAGGCCAACCCGTAGCATGCCGACTGGTAGTGCTCCACCAGCCGCGTGAAGGCGCCGCGATCCCCCGCCAGGGCACGCGCCACCACGGCATCCTCATCGGGAAGCGGCGCGGTGCGCGGTGCGCGGGAACCCCGAGCGGTGGAGCCGGATTCGGACATTGGCTCCCTATAATCACATCCCCGCGCCGGGGTGGCGGAATGGCAGACGCGCCGGACTCAAAATCCGGTGAGCGCAAGCTCGTGTGGGTTCGACTC
>JBBEBK010000167.1:0-10340 GCA_040882375.1 Chloroflexota bacterium | reverse complement strand
AGAACCACTGCAGGCACGGCAAGGACGCCGTCGTCGAGGAGATCCTCGATTGGCGCCCGTACGACTACGTCACGGACCGGACGATCATCGACACCCCGGCGGGCGTGCTGAAGCTGCTCCACACCATCGAACTGGAGCCCACCCCGACCGGCACGATCATTCACTACCGGTTCGCCGCACCGAACAAGCGGGACAAGGCGCTCGCCAGGGAGGCTGGAGGCGCGTACGAGGCGGCCTTCCGCTCAACCATCCCCACCCTCATCGCTCAATTGGAGGCTGAGCTCGCGACGCGTCAGGCGGACCGCGCTCCGGAGCCCGAGCTGATCCAGCCCAAGCCGGGCGGCCCCCTGTCCGGGATTCAGCCGCTGGTGATCGTCGGCTGACAGCCCGGGAAGTTGGAGCGGGAGACGGGGATCGAACCCGCGACATTCTGCTTGGGAAGCAGATACTCTGCCAACTGAGTTACTCCCGCCCGCAGAGACGGCGCAATTCTAGCGCGTGGGCTTCCATCGGCCTCAACGGTCGAACCTTTGCAATTTGGGCTGCGTAGGCTAGGCAGGATGCCCTCCCCCCGCCTGACCGCTGTTCGCCGCCTGACGTTGGCTTTCGCCGTCGTCCTGACCGCGTGCGCGGGCCCCAGCAGCCCGACCCCCAGCGGCTCTCCTGCACAGTCGATCGACGCCCCGCGAGCCATCGCGGGGACCGACATTCGACCCCACCTCGAGGTGCTCATGGAGATCGCCACCGACAACGGCGGCCTCCGGACGGCTGGCACCGCCGGGTACGAGGCATCGGTCCAGTACGTGGCTGAACAGCTTCGTGAGATGGGGTACTCGGTCGAGACGCCGGAATTCGAGATGGCCACGTACCTCGAGCTGCCCGGCGGCACGGTCACCGTGGGCGGCGGGCCGACCTTCGAGACCGGCGACGACTTCAAGGCGATGATCTACTCCGCGTCGGGTGACTTCTCCGCGGCGGTCACGCCCGTGGGATTCGACGACGGGCAAAACGGCGGGTGCGACGCCACTGACTTCGACGGATTCGTGCAGGGCACCATCGCGCTTGCTCCTCCGGGGTCCTGTTTCCGGCGCCAGGTGGTGCTGAACGCGGTGGCGGCCGGTGCGGTGGCGCTGGTGGTGAGCTACCCGCAGTACGCACAGGGTGAGCCCCGACGCCCGACCCTGCTCTCCCCCGACGGGATCGATATCCCGGTCCTCTCCGCCACCGGCGAAGTGGGAGAGACCCTGCAGACCGCCGCCGAGGACGGGTCACAGGTGCACATCAGCGTGACGACCGAGATCGGCCAGGCGATGGTGCACAACGTGATCGCCGAGTCGCACGGGATCGCCGAGCGGGTCGTCATGCTGGGCGGGCACCTCGACGGCGTGCACGACGGGCCGGGGATCAACGACAACGGCTCCGGTCCGGCGGCCCTGCTGGAGATCGCGCGAGTGCTGGCCGAGGAACGCCCCTGGGCCCGTGTCCGCTTCGCCTTCTGGGGCGGGGAGGAATTCGGACTGCTCGGCTCGCGTGCCTACGTGGACGGACTCGACAACGACGGCGAGGCCGAGATCGCCGCGTACCTCAATTTCGACATGCTCGGTTCACCCAACTACGTCCCGATCGTCTACGACGAGCCGGGCGCCGCGGCCGGCTCGTCGAAGATTGCCGACTTCCTGGTCGCGTACCTCGAGTCGATAGGGATCAGCCCCGAACGGATGGACCTCGGCGGCGGATCGGACCACCATTTCTTCAGCCAGGCGCGCATCCCGACCGGCGGCCTGTTCAGCGGCGCAACCGAACTCAAGACCGATGCACAGGCCGATGCCTACGGCGGCACGGCCGGCGAGGCGATGGACGCCTGCTATCACCTCGGGTGCGACACAGTTGAGAGGGTGAACATCGATCTCGTCGCATCGTTCGCCAACGCTGCGGTGGCGGTGACACTCGCCATCGCGGGCGGCGAGCTGGAGCTGCCCTAGCCGGGTCAGTGGGCGGCGCCGGGCTCCAGGCGCCGGATGCGGTGAGCGAGGGTGGCCAGCACCTGCGCTGCGACCTCGGGGAACTCGTCCATCAGCGAGTGGAAGTCGCGATGGGTGAGGACCAGCACGCGCGAGGGCGCTTCCGTCGTCACGGTCGCCGTCCGCGGTCCGCCGTCGATCAGCGCTATCTCCCCGAAGAAGTCGCCCGGGCCGAGCGTGTTGAGCCGCTCCCCGTTGCGCTCGACACCGACCTGGCCGGAGACCAGGATCATCATGCCTTCACCAGACTCGCCCTGGCGGATGAGGACCTTGCCCGCTGGCACATCGACCTCGTCGGCGAGCATGCCGAGGCGCTCGATCTTGTGCTTGTCGAGACCGGCAAAGAGCGGGATGCGATGGAGCAGCTCAAGCTTCTCGTCGCGGGCCACGGTTCCCTCCTGCGTGGATAGGAGGACGAGCATACGCGCTGGCGTGCCCGTTGCGAAGCCCGCAGGAGGCGGTGCCTGCTGGCACCACGATCGGCCGCATCGCATTGACGGCTCGCCGGCGGGCGGTGGAGCACCTTCTAGGCAGCGGTCGCGCGGCTCGCGAGGGCCTGGTTCCGACCGTTCTCCTTGGCGCGGTACAGGGCCGCGTCAGCTGCCTGCAGCCAGTCGTGGGTGGTTCCGGTGTCGCCGCGGTCGACCACCGTCACGCCGGCGCTGGCACTGACCACGCCCCACGGCGGGTTCGACCCGTGGGGGATCCCGAGCGCGGTGACGGCGCGCAGCATTCGGTCCCCGCCGACATCGCGGCCGCGTCGTCGGCCTCGGGAAGGATGGCCGCGAACTCCTCGCCGCCAAAGCGGTACACGGTGTCGCTCGACCGCTGGCCGAGGCACCTCGCGACGGCCTGCAGCGCCTCGTCTCCGACGACGTGGCCGTACAGGTCGTTGAAGTCCTTGAACCGATCGAGATCGACCATCACCAGTCCGAACCCTCGACCGTGGCGAGCCAGCCGAGCGTGCAGCACGCCAAGATCCTCCTCGAGTCGCAGGCGATTGCCCACCCCGGTCAGAGGATCGGTGCGCACCGTGGTCTCCAGTTGGCGGTTGAGCTCGGCCAGTTGCGCCCTTTGGGCCTGCGCGCGCACTGCCAGGACGGCCGCGCGGCGCTCCGATTCGTAAGCGCCCAGTCGCAGGCGACCGATCAGCCGCAGGGCGACGATGCTCACCACGGCACTCATCGCGAAGCCGATGGCGAAGTCACGCCAATGCTCATCCGAGAAGCCGATGCCGGACGGCGCAGCCACGGCGACGGCGAGCATCGCCGCGCTCAGCCCGAGCCAGCCGAGGTGCGTCCGCAGGCTCCACGGGAGGAAGACAGCGACGCCGACCGGGACGACCGTGAAGGTGGTTGCGGTCACGGTGTGCGTGTCGGGGGCGATCGCCATCAGGAGCGCTGCCGCGCCAACCACGCCGGTGGCGAGGACGAAACCGGCGAGTTCGGGACGCCGCGCCCGCCGTCTTCGAACATACTGCCCGACCGCCAGGGCCAGAACAGCCAGCGCCCCGTACACGAGAGCCGTCAGTCCAGCGTCGTGCGGATAGAGGATGGCAATTGCCGCACCGATCAGCGGAGCGAGTCCGGCGAGGAGGAGCGTGCCGGCGGAAAGTGACGACCTGAGCGTCCGGCGCTGTTTGACGAGCAGTCTCGACGCGGAGATGGGCCGGTCCTCGCGGGCAGACGCAGCCGAGCGCATCGCACGCGCTCGGGTCGCTGCGGACGCCAACGGACGAAGCATGCTTGCTCCCTGCTCGGGTCAGCCCTTCTTGTAGTCCCACCCCGGGGGAGAGAGCCATAGGACCTAACTCCTACCAGCGTCACACGTGGACCCTGTGGAGCCCGGGTTGCGGCGGCCCTCGAATGGTCCCCTGACCCTAGAGCGCCGTGACCGCCGCCTCCAGGCGGGCAGTGGCGGCAGCGTGGTCGGCATCCCAGGCGAAGTGGATCGGGTCGCCGAAGATCAGTTCCACCTCGCCGCGCCATGAGCGCGGAGCGTCCGGTGGCGCGCCGGAGTCGAGGCGCGAGTATCGGTGCACCGTGAGGCGCATCGGGACGACCGGGGTGGCGCTGTCGACGGCGATCAGGCCGGTCCCCGACTTGAAGGGCTGCATCGGCCCTCCCACCGTCAGCTTGCCCTCCGGGAAGATGAGGATCGAGAAGCCGCGGTCGAGCCGCGCGCCGAGCAGCTCGAGGGAGCGTCGGATCGCCCCTTCACGCGCCAGCGGGAAGGCGTTGCCGATCAGCGCGGCGCCGAAGCCGCGGATCCGGTTGCCGAAGATGTCATCGGAGGCTGCGGCGGTCGACAGGCGCCATCGCAGCGCGATGGGGAAGCGGGTGAGGATCAGTCCCACGTCGTTGTGCAGGTGATGGTTCGGGGTGAAGAGCGCCGGCCCGCGGAGACCGCGCAGCCGCTCGAGCCCGGTCACCCGCACCCGGTACATGACGAAGTAGGCGGGGATCATGAACAGGGTCTGGATGGCGATGCCGGCCACGCGTGCGACCGGGCTGAGCGGCCAGGCGAAGATCCCCGTCTCGGGCTTCACGTCGCGCGCCGCCTCCACCAGGGCTGTCAGCTGCTCCACCGTCGTCTCGGGGTCCAGGTCGGCGTCATCGATGTAGATGCCCATCTCCTCCTCGATCACGCCGAGCAGCTCGACCCGCGCCAGCGAGTCCATGTTCAGGTCGCTCGAAAGGGACGACCCCGGTTGGACCGATGAGATCGGCAGGTTGGCCACCGATGCCACCAGCGTCGCCACGCCCGAAGCGCCTGCCTGCGGCGCAGCGGTGACCGGCTCGGCAGCTTGAGCGGGGCTGGCGCCATCATCGAGCTCGACAAGCCGCTCGATGATGAGGCGCTTCTTGACCTTGAGGGTGGGAGTGCGCGGGAAGTCCTCATCGGGCCAGATCGTCACGCCGCGGATCTGCTGGTGAGCGCCGAGCAGCGAATTCGCGTCGCGGACCACCGCATCGGCACCAGCCGGGTCGTCGGTGAGAAGGACGGCGTGGACGCGCAACTCGCCGCGCGGTGGCGTGTAGCCGACCACGGTTGCGTCGCGCAGGCGCGCGTCGCGGGCCAGCACCGCCTCGATGTCCTCCGGGTACACCTTCGTCCCGTCGGGCATTGCCAGCATGTCCTTCTTCCGGCCGCGCAGCGTCAGGAAGCCGTCGTCGAGCTGGCCGATATCCCCACTGTGGTAGAAGCCCTCGGCGTCGATGGCCGCCGCGGTCGCATCGGTGTCCTCCCAGTAGCCGGCGAAGACGCTCTCCCCGCGGACCAGCACCTCGCCGTCCTCCGCGATGCGAATCTCGACTCCCGGCACCGCCTCTCCGACTGTGCCGATCCGGTTGCGCGATGGACGCGTGAAACTGACCGCCGGTGACAGCTCGGTGGCGCCGTAGCCCTGCAGCACGTCGAAGCCCATGTTCGTCCAGCGATTGGCCAGGTCCTCCTCGAGCGCGGCCGCGCCGACTGCCACGGTACGGAACCGGCCCCCGAAGCCGGAGATGACCGGCCGGAAGAGGAGCCGCTTCAGCGCCCGGGGCAGGTGCCGCGCGATGCGGTGCAGCTTCTCGAACGAGGCGCGCTTGCCGCCGGCGTCCACCTTGCGCTGGATCGCCGAGTCGAGCAGCTTCAGGCCGGCCGGCACGATCAGCAGCATCGTCACCCGGAAATCGCGGAAGGTGCGCATCAGCACGGCCGGCTGCCGGCTCACCGGGTAGACGATCGAGGCGCCGGCCAGGAACGGTGCGGTCAGCCCGCAGGTCTGCTCGAACATGTGCGAGAGCGGCAGGATCGAGAGGAGCCGCTCGTCGGGCTTGAAGGGGAAGACGGCGCGCAGCGCGCTGGCGTTGGCCATCAGGTTGCCGTGGGTCAGCATCGCGCCCTTCGGCTCGCCGGTCGTTCCCGAGGTGAAGACCACCTCCACGAGATCGCTCGCGGAGATCTGCGGGGTCGGGAGCGGGTCGACGCCTCGCGCCCGGTCCGGCAGCGACTCGATCAGCACGACCGGCAGGTTCAGCGCCTGCGCGGCGGGTGCGGTCTGGGTCGAGGCGAGCACGAGCTTCGCCCGGGTGCGCTGCGCGATCTTCTCGACGAATTCCGGCTGGCTGCGCACGTCGAGCGGCACCAGCACGATCCCGGCAAAGAGCGCTCCGAAGAAACCGATCGACCACTCGGGCCGGTTCACGCCCCAGATCAACACCCGATCGCCGCGCTCGAGACCCATATCGGTGAGCACACGGGCGACACGTGGTGCCAGGTCGCCGAGGTCGCGGTAGCTCCAGATCCGCGTGCGGAAGCCCGGCCGAATGAGCAGGGCGGGTCGGTCCCCGTAGCGCTTCGCGCCGTCGCGGAGCAGATCGATGAGCGTGGGTCCGGTCGCCGCGGCGCGCTCGCCTGATACCGGCGCGGGTGCGTCCTGCATCAGCGTCGGTTCAGCCGTCGATTCGGTACGTGCGCCGGGGGCGATGGCCGCCATGGGATCCCTCCTCGAGGCGAGTACGGTACGCCTGCTGCGCGTCCCTGAACAGGGGGGCCGCGCGTCAGCCCGCACCGTCGAGAGGTCAGTTGCCGGCGCTGCGCGCGAGCGTGTGGAGCGTGTCGTTCGCGTCGTTCCGCCACGGCGGGTAGTGAGCGAAGGCGATCGTCTCGACATCGAGGGCCGCCATCCGCGCCACGCTGGCGCGCGCCAGCGCGATATCCTCGCTGAAGACCGAGCTGGCGAAGGTCACCTTCCCGCGGATCACCTGCAGCGCGTCGCCCACGAACAGGATCCGCTGCTGGGCGGCATACAGGCAGACGCTCCCCGGCGTATGTCCCGGCGTATGCACCACCTGCAGGCCGCCGAGGATCGGCAACAGCTCCCCGTCAGCGACCGGGGTCGCTTCGCCGGGATGGCGGGTGAAGTAGGCGATCAGTTGGCCGCGGTTCCGGTTGGCGACCGCGTCGCGCAGCGTGACGCTCAACCCGTCCAGGTCAGCGGGATGCATCATCACCTCGACGTCGCGGTCGCCGGCGAGCTCGCGTACGCCGCCGATATGGTCTGGATGAGCGTGGGTGCAGATGATCCGCGTCAGGTCGTCCAGCGACCGACCGATCTTCGAGGCGTAGCGACGCACCGCGCGCCCGGACCCGATCAGCCCCGCGTCGATGAGCGTGATCTCCGGCTCGTCGACCAGGTACAGGTAGCCGCTCAGCACCCTGACGGCGTGCAACCGGGGGGCAATCTCCATTGGCCGTGATCATACGGCCGACCCGGGCCGTGGCTGGCCGGTCAGTCCTCGTTCAGCAGCAGCCGCCGGTACGACTCGTAGCGCGCCTCGCTCACCCCACCGTCGGCCACGGCAGCCCGGATGGCGCAGCGCGGCTCCCCGAGGTGCCGGCAGTCGTTGAAGCCGCAGCCTCCCAGGTGCTCGCGCATCTCAGGGAAGCACCATGCCAACGCCTCGTCAGGGATCTGCCAGAGGCCGAGTTCCCGGAGGCCCGGCGTATCGGCCACGGCGCCGCCGCCGGCGACCAGCGGATGGAGCTCCGCCGACGTGGTGGTGTGCTTTCCCTTGTGCAGGGATTCGCTCACCTCGGCGGTCTCGATCCGCAGCCCGGGCTGGATTGCGTTGAGCAGCGTCGACTTGCCGACGCCGGACGGACCGGTCACGACGCTGATGCGGCCGGCGAGCCGGTCGGCCAGCCCCTCGACTCCGATCCCCTCGCGGGCGGAGACGTAGAGCACCGGATAGCCGATCGACTCGTAGCCGGAGAAGATCTCGCGCGCCGCAGCCATGCCGACCAGGTCGACCTTGTTGGCCACCACCGCGGCCTCGACCTCGTTGTGCTCGGCTGCAACCAGGAAGCGGTCGAGCATGCGCAGGTGCGGCATCGGGTCGGCGCAGGCGAAGACGACCAGCACCTGGTCGAGGTTCGCCACCATGACGTCCTCTTTCCAGCTGCCGCGCGGTCCCGGCTGCCGTCGGCTGAACTGGGAATGGCGCGGCTCGACCTGCTCGATGGTGCCGCTCCCGTCGGGGCGCGCGGTCAGGTGCACCCGGTCGCCGATCACCACCAGGTCGGTCCCGCTGCGCACCTGCTTGATGCGCCCGCGGAGCTGGCACTCGACGATGCCGTCGTCGTCGGTACGGACGGTGTAGAAGCCGCTGCGAGCACGCATCACGGTGCCGGCGAGCAGCGGAGGGGCCGCGTCGGGCGCGGCCAGGGGAACGAGCTTCAAGGTGTCTCTCCACGCATGAGGGTCAACGATGGGCGGGTGGAGCGCGCCCGTGGCCGCGGGGAGGGGCCGCTTCGGTCGGTCAGGACCGAGGAAGCCTCCCTGTCAGGCGGGGGCGCGCGACGTGAACGGTGGTCATCGGTGCGTCTCCTTTCGCCTGCGATTCGGTTGACCGATGAACGGTATCGGTCCAGTTGGCCCTGTGTCAACGGCTGCGCCTCGCGACTACGATGACAGCATGGACGAGGTCGCCCGGCGATACCTGCTGCTGGGGCTGCGCCTGGCGCGGCATCGGCCGGACCTGGTTGGTGCGTATCACGGACCCCCGGAACTCGCCGAGGCCGTGGCGGGAGAGGAGCCGGCGCTTGCCGCCGAGTTGCATACCGAGGCGATGACCCTGGCGGGCATGGCCTCGGAGCTGGCCCAGGAGACGCCTGAAAGCCGCCGACGCTCAGCCTGGCTCGTCTCGCAGCTGAAGGCGATGAGCGCGCTGAGCAGGCGCATCGGAGGCGAGGAGATCGTCTTCGTGGACCTTGCCGAGGAGCTTCTGGATGTGAGCGTGTCCCTCGAGCCGGAGTCCACCTTCCAGGCAGCGCATCGGATGCTTGACTCCGCACTCCCCGGCGCGGGCACGCTGCGCGAGCGACTCGACCGCCACCAGGTGAGCACCGCGATCCCCCGTGGTCGCGAGTGGGTGGTTCTCGCCGCCTTGACGAAGGTGATGCGCTCCCAGTCGCGGGCGCAACTGTGGCTGCCCGAAGACGAGTCGATCGTGTTCGAGGAGGCGTACGACGGGGCCTGGGAGACGGAGGCTCGCTATACCGGAGGCGGCCGGTCGATGGTCCAGGTGAATCTCGACCTCCCCGTGAGCCTGGGTCTCGTGGTGGAGCTTGCGGCAGACGAGGGCTACCCCGGCCGCCACGCGACGGCCGTGGTCAAGGACACGCTGCTCGTGGCGGCGGGCCACGCCGAGTTGACCCTGCCAGTCACGCTGAGCCCCCAGGCAGTCATCGCGGAGGGGATGACCAGCCTTGCGCGCGAAGTGGTGATGACCGATGGCGAGCTCGGGTACGAGCTCAGCCGGCTCGCGCGGGCGGAGGGCATGAGGACCGACATCGAGGCCGAACTGGTCGTGCAGCGCGCACGGACCCTGCTCGCCCCGGCCGTGGGCAATGCAGCGTTGGCGCTCCACCAGAACGCGCAGCCCCGCCACCAGGTGCGTGCGTACCTGCGCGATGTGGGGCTGATCGAAGACGCGTGGCTCGACGCAACGCTGGCCCGGCTCGCGGACCCGCTCTGGGCCGCGTACGCGTTTGCCCACACCGAGGGCCGACGCCTCGTCGGGGAGTGGCTTGAGACGCGCGGCCAGACGAACGGGTACGGCCGACTGATGGCCGAGCAGCTCACGCCCGGGTTGCTGCGAGGAGAACTTGGAGAGCTTCCTTCCCTGTACCCCGACTCCTTCGTGTGATCGTGCCACCCCCGGTTGACCTGACCGTCTTCATCGGTCATCATCGGTCTAACACCGACTGCGCCAGTCGGGATTACGCACAGGAGACCGATGACCATCCCGAACCCGGCAGTCGACAAGGTCCCCACCGGCTACAGGTACGGCTGGAACGATCCGGAGATGAAGTCCCTTCACGTCATGAAGAAGGGCCTTTCCCGCGAAACAGTCGAAGAGATCAGCCGGATCAAGGGCGAGCCGCAGTGGATGACCGACCTGCGGTTGAAGGCCTACCGTCACTTCGAGGCCCGGCCGATGCCGACATGGGGCGGCGACATGAGCGGGATCGACTTCCAGGACATCTACTACTACGTGACCGCCACCGACAAGGCGGTGCAATCGTGGGACGACGTGCCGGACTACATCAAGCGCACGTACGACCGCCTGGGCATCCCCGAGGCGGAGAAGAAGTACCTCGCCGGCGTCGGCGGGCAGTACGACTCCGAGGTCGTTTACCACAACATCCGGGCCGACCTCGAGAAGCTGGGCGTGATCTTCCTGGGGACCGATGAGGCGCTGATCAAGTACCCCGAGATCTTCAAGGAGTACTTCGGCACCGTCATCCCGGCCAACGACAACAAGCTGG
>JBBEBK010000166.1:0-10594 GCA_040882375.1 Chloroflexota bacterium | reverse complement strand
AGGTTGCCGCGCTTCTCCTGCTCGCGCTCGATCGCCTCGAAGAGCGCCTTGAAGTTGCCGACTCCGAAGCCACGCGACCCGTGCCGCTCGATGATCTCGAAGAAGAAGGTCGGGCGGTCCTGCACCGGCTTGGTGAAGATCTGGAGGAGGTAGCCCTCCTCGTCGCGATCCGCCTCGATCCCGAGCTCCTCGAGCACGTCCATCGGTACGCCGACGTCGCCGACGCGGTCCGGCAGCGATTCGTAGTACTCGTGCGGCAGTCCCAGGAACTCCACTCCCCGTGAGCGCAGTGCGCGCACCGAGCCGACGATGTCCGCGGTCCGCAGCGCGATGTGCTGGGTGCCCGCCTCGAGGTAGTAGTCGATGAACTCCTGGATCTGGCTCTTGCGCTTGCCGGCGGCCGGCTCGTTGATCGGGAACTTGATCCGCCCATTCCCGTTCTGCATCACCTTGCTCATCAGGGCCGAGTACTCGGTGTGGATCACCTTGTCGTCGTAGTGGACCAGCTGGGAGAAGCCGAGCACGTCGCGGTAGAAGTCGACGTACCGGTTCATGTCGCCGAGCGCCACGTTGCCGACGCAGTGATCGACCTCGAGCAACTGCTGGCCGGTGGCCGCGGCGGGTGGCTTCGCGATGCGGTGGTAGCCCGGCGCAAAGGTGCCGGCGTAGTCGCGGCGGTCGATGAACGAGTGGAGCACCTCGCCGTAGGTGTGGATCGCGGAGCGACGCAGGGTGCCCTTCTTACCGGGGATCTCCGTCGGCTCGAGGGCGCTGCGCGCCCCGCGTGCCGTGGTCTCGCGCCAGGCCGACTCCACGTCGTCGACGGCGAAGGCGATGTCGTGCACCCCGTCGCCGTGGCGGCGGACGTGCTCGGCCAGCTCTCCGTCCGGCGTGAGCGGGGCGGTGAAGACGAAACGGATCTCGTTCTGCACCATCACGTAGCTGGTGCGGTCGCGGACCCCGGTCTCGAGCCCGGCGTAGGCGACGGGAGTGAAGCCCCACAGGGCCCGATAGTAGGCCGCGGCCTGCTTGGCGTTGCCGACCCAGAACTCGACGTGGTCGATCCCCTTCAGGGGGAGGAAGTCGACCGCCGCGTCGACGGCGGCAGGGCGGGAGATCGTCTCGGTCATCGGTCCGATTGTACGGCTACCGTCAGCGCCAGCCCGATCATCCGCTCCACCGCAGCGTCCAGATCCTCGAGCGACAGGTAGCTCTCCTCCGAGGTCACGTCCTCGGACAACACGTCGCTGACCACCAGCAGGCAGGCCGCCTGGACGCCGGATCGAGCAGCCAGGTAGAAGAGGACCGATGCCTCCATCTCGAAGGCGAGCACCCCGCGCGATCGCCACTTGCTGGCGTAATCGAGGTCGGGGTTATAGAAGACGTCGACCGATGCCACCGGTCCAACGCGCGTCGGGACGCCCGCCGCCTCGGCCGCGTGGACCAGGGCGTGAGTGAGGGCGAAATCGGCCGTCGGGGCATAGGCGTCGCCGTGCAGGTAGGTGGCGGTGGCGCCATCGGTCGGGCAGGCCGATGAGGCGATCACCAGGTCGCCGGTCTTCAGCCCAGGGGCGATCCCCCCGCAGGTGCCGACCCGGATCAGCTGCTTCGCGCCCAGCCGGAGCAGCTCCTCGGCAACGATGGCCAACGACGGCGTGCCCATTCCCGATGTCTGGACGCTCACCGGTCTTCCGTTGAAGGTGCCGGTGTAGCCGAGCATTCCCCGATGCGCACTCACCTGGCGGGCGTTCTCCAGGCCGCCATCGAATCGCTCGGCGATCTTCGTGGCGCGATTCGGGTCGCCGGGGAGGAGGACGACGGGGGCATAGTCGCCGATCTCGGCGCGGAGGTGGATCTGTGGCATGCCCGCTAGCCTAGCGCCGCTGGCGCCACAGCTCAATCGCCGGCCGACGCCTCCCTCGCAGCGATGGCTGCAGCAGCGGCCGATGCTGCTTCCGGTTGCCTCTCCTCGATCGCGTCGATGAGATCCGCATGGAGCTCCGCGAGGTCGCGGTCGATCGCGAGGTGCCGTGCCTTCCCTGCGAGGTCTCCCCAGAGCGCCGTCCCTGACATTCGCTCGAGCGCCGCGTGGATCGGGCTCCCAGCGGAAGCCGATATGAACGAATGCAGTTCGAGGTCGGCCTGCGTGAAGTCCTGGGGGTCGCCGACCCACGCTGCGCGCTCACGCTCGTCGAGCAGAACGCGGAGGTCACGCATGCGACGTTCGGTCTGCCGTTTGCGAGCCGCCGCTCCGGCGGTCTCCACCGCAAACGTGGCCCGCAGCGCTTGAAGCTCAGTGCGCGCTCCATGCCGATGAGCCGCTCGCAGGAGGCGTGCGGCCGATGGTCGCCGCGCTACGAAGATGCCCACGCCGTGCCGGACCTCGATCAGACCGACGTAGGAGAGGGCGGCCAGTCCCTCGCGCACAACCGGAAGGCTCACTCCGAGTTCCAGGGCGAGCGTCCGCGATGACTCCAGCCGGCCACCTGGCCGCAGGTCCCCCAGGGTGATCCGGCGGCGAATCTGGTCCGCGACTTGCGTGCTCAGCGCTCGACGTTCGACCGGGCGCAAGTCTGCAGGATGAGCCCACCAATTGGTCTGGCGGTGGGGACGGGCGATCCGCTGCCATGCCCGTCGCCCGGGTTGTCGCTTACCCTCGAACGTCATCGGTTCCCTCGGCTGGTCAAGTCATCTGAACAGTCGCACGCCCTGTCTTACCGTGGGATGCGCGGCTGCTTACCGACGGTCGGCTACGATCGTCTGAGATGACCGACCCCCACGCCGGCGACCTCGCGTTCGCAATCGACCTCGCCCGGCGCGCCGGTGGCCTGCTCAGCGCGAGCTACGAAAAGATCGTCCAGGTGGATCGCAAGAGCCGCCGCGACGTGGTCACCGAGGTCGACTACCAGAGCGAGGCGCTCGTCATCGAGGCGATCCGGGAGCGGTTTCCGGAGGATGCGATCCTGGCCGAGGAGTCGGGGCACCACGCGGGCGGCGCCGCCGCCGGAGCCACGGCTCAGCGCCGGGTGAAGGCGACGCGGAGGTGGGTGATCGACCCGCTCGACGGCACGGTGAACTACGCGAACGGGATCCCCTACTTCTGCGTCTCGATCGGCCTCGTCGAGGAGGGGCGACCGGTTGTCGGCGTCGTCCTGGATCCACTGCGCGACGACTGCTACGCGGCGACCGCCGCCGGCCCCGCGCTGCTCAACGGCCAGCCGGCCCACGCGTCCGACAAGGTCGAGTTGGGCGACTTCGTGGTCAGCCTGGCGATCATCGGGCGCGGCGGGATCGCCCGAGAGCGACGCGTGGCGCGCGAGATCCGAATCCCCCGGCGGATGGGGAGCGCGGCGCTGGCGCTCGCGTCGGTGGCATCGGGGCGGTTCGATGCCTTCGTGCAGAACGGCGGGCTGTCGCTCTGGGACATCGCCGCCGCCGGCCTGATCGCGGAACGCGCCGGGGCGACAGTGACGAACCTGCGCGGCGGCCCGTGGTGGGACGAGCGTCGCAAGGGTCCGAGCCTCAGCATCGTGGCTGCACCGGCGCCGCACCACGCCGAGTTGCTCGCCCTGGTGCGCGCTGCGAGAACCACGGTGGAATCCCGCCGCTAGGGCGTCCCGCGCCTATGTGTCGCTGCGGATCCCCGCCTCGAGCAAGACGGCAGCGAACATGGCGAGCGTGCGGGCCGTGGCGCCCCAGATGCGGTGGCCCTGCCATCGGTACACCCCGGCCCGCAGCAGCCAGCCGGGCCCCTCGATCAACTCCTCGCCGACCAGCTCATCGGTCAGCAGGAGGCCGAGGGGGAGCTCCAGGATCTCGGCCACCTCGTCGGTGTGCGGCGTGAGCGGCGGTCGTTCCGCCACCGTCCCGACGGACGGCCGGAGCTCGAAGTTGCTGACCGGGATCCAGATCTCGTCGAGTACGCCCGCCATCCGGACGCTGGCCGGATCCACACCAACCTCTTCCCAGGCCTCTCGGAGTGCCGCCGCCTCGTGGGATGCGTCACCCTCGTCCACGGTACCGCCGGGAAGCGAGATCTCGCCCGCGTGGGATCGCAGGTCGGAGTGGCGGACGGTCAGCGGTACGGTCAGCTCACCCGACGCGGCAGGGTAGACGAGCAGCAGCGTCGCGGCGGGACGTGCCGGCGGGAAGGCCGAACGGTCGTAGCGCTCCACCTCGACGCGATCGGCGGCGCCGCGCGGCAAGAAGCGCGGATCCGTGACGATGGGCCGCGTCGCGCTCCGCAGCGCCTCTGCGATCGCCGTCTCCCATCCGTCTCGTCCGCGTAAGATTCCGTCCATGACCTCTCCGGCTGGCTCCGATCGGAACGCTGAGGCGCGCAGCGCCCTCCATCGCGCGCGCGTCCTGGTGAACCGCACGCCGCACTTCACCACGCTAGGGCGCCGCGAGGCAAATCGTGCGCTCGACCTGCTCGACGCGCAGTTGGGACTCAACCAGGTGAACGTCGCCGAGGCGGCGCGCGGGATCGAGCTGCTCGTGCGTTCCCACTCGTCGCTCGCGTTCAGCCTTCTTCGGGACGCCGGGTTCGTGGACCGCTTCGGTGCGGCGCTGCGCCACCTTGGATTGCGTGGGATCGAGCAGCGGCTGGACGAGGTGGTCCACTCGGTGATGGCCGAGCCGATCCCCGGGCCGATCGGCGGCCGCCGACACCGCGACGACCTGCCCCTGCTCGAGCGAACCGACGCGGACGGCAACCCGCTGCCGGCCCCGCCCGGCTTCTACTGAGCGCCGCTACCCGGCCCGAACAAGCTCTCTGATCAGCGATTCGTCGGTCGGCGTTGATCCCAGACCGAGCCGCTCGCCCACCCGTGCGGCCATCGGCGGCTCCAGGTAGGTCGAGCGCAGCATCTCCCACGAAGCAGCCGCAAAGACCGATGCGGGCGGCCCGTCTTCGACGATCCGCCCGGCGCTCATCACCACAACCCGGTCGAACGACGCGGCGACGAACTCCATGTCGTGGCTGATGGCGATCACGGTGCGTCCCTCGGCGTGGACCGTCTCGATCACGCCTCGAACGGTGGACACGCCGCGTTCGTCCTGCCCGGTGGTCGGCTCGTCCAGGACGAGGATCGGGGTACGCATCGCCAGGATGGACGCCAGCGCCAGCAGCTTCCGACGTGATGCGCCGAGGTCGTACGGGTTGGTGCGCGCCTCGCCGGACAGCCCGACCGCAGCGAGCGCCTCGTCCACGGCGCCGCGCAGCTCTGCCCCGCGGGATCCCAGGTTGCGCGGACCGAACTCCACCTCGGCCGCCACCGATCCGGCGAAGATCTGACGGTCCGGATCCTGAAAGACGAGGCCGACGCTGCGCGCCAGTTCGGCGACCCGCAGGGGGGCCGTGTCGCGGCCGGCCAGCGATACGCGGCCGCTCGTCGGCCGGAGCAGCCCGTTCAGATGCCGTACCAGCGTCGTCTTGCCGCTGCCGTTCTGCCCGATGAGCGCGACCCGTTCACCAGCCGATATGCGCAGCGAGACTCCGTCGAGGGCCCGAACGGCGCCGCGCTCGTAGACGTGCACCACCGACTCCATGGCGAGGTCGGGCATCAGGCCGTCGCCTCCATCGCAAGCGCTCCGTCGAGTTGCGTCAGGGCCTCTGGTCCGGGGCCGGCCGCATCAGCCAGGCGTCGAAGCCGAACCGATGCCGGGGCGGCGACGCCCAGATCGGCGAGCCGGGGATCGCCGAGCACCTCGCCTGCTGGGCCGTCGAGCGCCACGCGTCCGGCGTCGAGGGCCACCACTCGGTCGCAGATGGATGCCAGCAGATCGGTCTTCTGCTCGGCAACGAGAATCGACGCGCCGTCCACCGCCAGGCGCGCGAGCGCCTCGGCGACGAGCCGCGTTCCCCTTGGATCGAGCTGGGCGGTGGGCTCGTCGAGGACCAGGTGGGCGGGCCGCAGCGCGAGCAGCCCGGCCATCGCCACCAGCTGCTGCTGCCCGCCGGACAGGAGCGCGGGCTCACGTTCCGCGAGATCGATGATCTTCAGGGCGCTGAGTGCTGCCTCGGTGCGATCGATCACCTCGGAACGCGAAAGGCCGAGGTTCATCGGTCCGAAAGCGACCTCCTCGTAGACCGTGCCGGCGACCCCGGAGAGTTGCGTGGCGGGGTTGGCGAAGGCGATCCCCACCCGACCGGCCAGTTCGTGAATGGCCAACGGCGCGATGTCGGTCCCGTCGAGCAGGATGCGCCCGATGAGCGTCCCGCGGACCGTGCGGGGGGCGAGTCCGGCGGCGACCAGGCAGAGGGTCGTCTTGCCGGCCTCCGAGGCACCGACCAGGCCGATCACCTCGCCACTCCCGATGACCAGGCCCACGTCCTGAAGTGACGCTCGCGCCGCGCCCGCGTAGCGGTAGCTGACCGACTCGAAGGTCAGCATCAGCCCAGCCACCCGAGCCAGCCGGAGGCGCGCGCCGCCAGCATGAGCGGGATCGCCGCGACCAGCAGCCAGCGTGCAGCGGCCTGGCGGCCGGAGTCCGGCGGATGCCAGAGCAGGGTGCGCCGTCCGGGCCGGGTGAAGCCGCGCGCCTCCAGGGCCATGGTGCGCTCCTCGACCTCGGTGATCGAGCCGAGCAGGACGGGACCTGCCAGGGGCAGGACCCCGCGAAGACGGCGCCGAAGTGACCCTTCGGTATCGAGCCCGCGTGCCCGTTGGGCCGCGGTGATCGCGACAGCTCGATCGACGAGTGCCGGTACGGTCTGCACGGCTGCCAGCACGACGAAGGCGATCCGCGGCGAGACCCCGCGGCGTTCGAGGTCGAGTACCAGGTCTCCGGCGGGGGTGGTCAGGTAGAAGAGCGTGATGGCGCCGCTGATGGCGCCGATGCGCGCCAGCGTCTCCAGAGCAAAGGCGAGACCTTCGGCGGTCGCGCGTACGGGCCCGATTGCGAAGAGGATCTCGCGCCCGGCCGGGTAGAAGAACAGGTTGACGACGAGCACGCTGACCGCGATCGGTAGCGTCAGCAGCAGCGCGGTTCGCACAAGTCGCGCAGCGAGGCCGGCCACGACGGCGGGCAGCAGCACGGCCACCGCCGTCAGCAGCGCCGGACCCCAGATCCCGCCGAGCCCGATGGCCAGCGCGGTGCTGACCGCCGCGAGCACCGCCTTGGTGAGCGGGTTGAGCCGGTGGACGGCGCTCGGCCCCGGCCTTCCAAGAAACGGTGGCGGGCGATCGGTCAGGAAGGCGCCTCCTCGAGCACCATCTCACCCTGCGGGAAGCGTGCCTTGAAGCGGGTGGCGAGTGCGGCCAGGATCAGGTAGACGGTGAAGAAGGTGGTCACCTTGTCAATCGGATCGCTGATCAGGCCTTGCCCGGTGGTGGCGGCCTCGACGTCGAGCCCGGCCTGGCGGAAAGCGGCAACCAGGAAGTCGGTGCCCGACGCCGTCACGCCGCCGAAGACGCCGGCCGCAATGGGGGCGCTGATCAGTGCCGCGACGATGCCGGTCAGGACGCCGGCCACCACGACATAGGCGGCGGTCAGATCCCGGCGCAGTAGCAGCAGAGCGAAGAGGCCAACGACGGCGAACACCACCAGCCCCAGGGCCAACCAGCCGAGCACCACGAAGATCGCATCCACCTTGGCCGGGTCCGGGAAGAGAGAGATCTCGGTCTCAAAGATCTTGGTGTAGGCCAGCGATGCCGCCCAGGCCAGGCCACCGACCAGGCCAACCGTCACCGCGCCGCCGATCAACAGCACGCCGGTGGATCGGTTCGGCCGCGGCCGCAGGAAGCCGGCACGTCCCAACAGGCCGGCGATCGCGCCGATCGCCACCGCGGTGATCGCGAAGGCGGCGGCAGGTTGGTACTGGAACGGCGGCGGGATGACATATGACCACAGGATGTTGCCGAGGCCGCCGGTGATCGCGCCGGCGATCGGGCCGCACAGCACACCAACCAGGATCGTGCCGATCGAGTCGAGGTAGATCGGGATCTTGAGGGCCGAGGCGACCGTCTGGCCCAGGATGATGTTGACGCCGATGCCGACCGCCATGAGCAGGTAGGTACGCGTCCCGAACTGGCCGGACAGCGATGCCAGGCGCCCCGTCTGGATCAGCTCCAGCCCGTACGTCACCACGACGCCGATCACCATCGCCACGGTGAGGATCAGGGCCCACGAGTTGGCGGCCTTGGTGTTGGCGTAGGTGACCGGGTCGACCGCGTTGGGATCGCCGAAATTGCCGAAGACGATGATCCCGACGTACGTGGCGACAGCGAATGCGACCAGGCCGGCCGAGAGCCGCAGGGGACCCCACTCACCGGTCTGTGAGCGCGTCACCAGCGCGTAGACCAGGTGCGCGGCGATGAAGCCGACGGCCCCTGCCATCGGCCAGGCCTGACCGATGGCATACAGGACGATTCCGAGTGCCGCCCCCGCGGCGAGGCCGATCCCGGCCCGGGTCCAGCGTGATGAGTCCACCTCGTGCCTCCCTCGTGGTCCTAGGTTGCAGGCGCCGCGACCGCTCGCGCCAGGCGCGCCAGCAGCTCGGCCTTCATGCCGTCAGCGTCAATGATGGTCGCGATCTCCGCGGTCGGTCGCCCTCCATCGGTCCATCGGTACAGGCTTCCCGCTGCCTGGAGATCGGCGCTCGTGTCGCAGGCGAGCGCTTCGTGCACCGTCTCCGTCACCAGGTTGGGCGCCAGCAGCGACCCGATGAGCGTCACCGGGTCGTGCAGGTAGCAGCCATCGATGCCGTCGGACTCGCGATGGAAGGCGATGTAAAAGCGGATGGCGTCCCGAACGATCGCCGACAGCGGCGTGTCAGGCAGCGCGTCGAGGTCGTCAAGCGTGAAGACGACGTCCTGTGTCGCGTCGAGCGGGAAGATGCGGTCGATCACGCCGTCGGCCAGGCACGCCTCGGCGGCCTCGGGATCGACGCAGGCGTTCCACTCCCCGGTCTCGGTGGTGTTGCCGCGCGTCCGAAGCGTCCCGCCCATCCAGATCACCTCGCGCAGGCCCGTCACCATCTCCACGCCGAGCTGGGACGCCGCCGCCAGGTTGGTGAGCGGGCCGAGCGCCACCACGGTCAGCTCGCCGGGGTGGCGATCCACGTGGGCGCCGAAGTACTGCGGCGCCGGAACGGCGGTGAACTCGGTCGCCTTGAGTCCCTTGTCCTCGTCGCGCAGCTCAACGTAGCCGGTGCCCGTCGGGCCATGGGTCTCCGGGGCGGTACGCAGGCGCCGGACGAGCGGCCTCGCCGCCCCGATGCTGACCGGGACATCCTGCCGGCCGACCAACTTCAGGATCGTGGCGGTGTTGCGGGCGACGTGGTTGATCTCGACGTTGCCCGCCACGCACGTGACGCCACGCAGGTTGAGCTCGGGGGCGGTGGCGGCGATGAGCAGCGCGACCATGTCGTCGATGCCGGTATCGACATCCAGGATGATCGGACGCGCCTCCATCGGTTCCATCCTAGCGCGCCACGTCGAGCATCAGCGTGGCCAGCCGCCGGCTCGGCCGACGCGACTGCTCACCTCGCGACCGAGCTCCCCGGCGATGAAACGCGCGGCGGCCAGGATGCGGTCCAGGTCCACGCCGCTGCGCACCCCCTCGCGGTCGAGCAGGTAGACCAGGTCCTCGGTGGCCAGGTTGCCGGCCGAGCCGGGCGCGTACGGGGAGCCTCCGGTGCCACCGGTCGAGGCATCAAAGCAGCGCACCCCCAGCTCCATGGCGGTGACCAGGTTGGCCAGCGCCGTGCCGCGCGTGTCGTGCAGGTGGAGCGCCGTGACGTCCGGACCGATGCCGGCCGCCTCGAGTGCCCCGAGCACCCTCCGCAGGTCGGTCGGTGCGGCCACACCGACCGTGTCGGAGATGCTCAGCTCGTCGACCCCCAGCTCGAGCAGCCGCCCGCTGACCGAGACGACCTGCCGGGCATCCACCTCGCCGCTGTACGGGCAGCCGAAGGCGGCGCTCACGTAGGCGCGCACCCAGATCCCGCGCTCCCGGGCGGCGGCCACCACCGGGGCGAAGGCGGCGAGCGACTCGTCGATGCTCATCCGGATGTTCGCCTGCGCGTACGCCTCGGAGGCCGCGGTGAAGACGCAGATGGCATCGGCGCCCGCGGCGAGCGCGCGCTCCATCCCGCGGCTGTTCGGGACGAGCACCGGGTAGCGGACACCCTGACGCCGCTCCAGGGCGCGCATCAGCTCATCGGCGTCGGCCATCTGCGGGATGGCGTCGGCGCGCACGAACGAGGTTGTCTCGACCTCGCGCAGCCCGGCATCGGCCAGCAGGGAGATGAATCGCAACTTCGCGTCGGTCGGAACCACCGTCGCCTCGGCCTGCAGGCCGTCACGCGGGCCGACCTCGTAGATGCGCACCTCGGGGCGGGTCATCGGGCGGCCATCTTAGGCCGATACCTCGGCAAGCAGGTCGCCGCGCTGCACCTGGTCGCCGACGGACACGAAGACGCCGCTGACCGATCCGGCCAGTGGCGTGACCACGGCGTGCTCCATCTTCATCGCCTCGATGACCACCAGCGCGGCGTGCGCTTCGACGGCATCGCCCTCGACGGCGCGCACGGCGATCACCCGGCCCGGCATCGGCGCGTGCAGCAGTGCGCGGTCACCGGCGTGCGCAG
>JBBEBK010000165.1:0-10868 GCA_040882375.1 Chloroflexota bacterium | reverse complement strand
ATCCGATCCACGCGCTGCTCGAGCACTCCGGCCTGCCGTGGAGCTGCCACGCGCTCGAGCCCGGCAGCGAGTCGATCCGGCTCGAGCTTCGGGGCGCGGCCCTGCAGGGCGCCGCGTAGGATCGCCACCGGCCCGCGCGCCTCGCACCACATGACCTCTGAGCGCTCGAGCGAACTGGTCATCAGGTACCGGCAGCCGAGGCACTCCAGCCCGGGTACACGACCGCGAGTGGGGCACGCGACGCCACGACGCAGGACCAGGCGCGTCGTGGCGTGGCAGACCACCCAGTCCAGGTTCGCCGGTGTTCGCGCCATCGGTGCCCCTCCGCCGCGATCAACTCGCTCGCGATCTCCTCGCTCGACAGCCCAGCTCGCCGCGGGCTGCCGGCGTGTGTGTTCTAGACGCCGAGGGCGACGCCGGTAAGCGCCTCGGTGGCGGCCAGTGCGCCGCGCAGCCGATCGGCGTGGCGGTGCTCGTCCTCGCCCAACTCGATGAACTGCTCGGCGATCTCCTCGTCACCCGCGCGGCGTGCCCCGCCCGCGTACTGCGGGTAGAGGCGCCGATGTTCGGTCACCTCTCCAGCGAGGGCCATCTCCAGGTTCTCCGCGGTCGTCCTGACCAGTCCAAGCAGTTCGGCAATCTCGCGGAAGTGCTCCCTCCGCTCCTCCTCACCGATCTCCCTGAAGAGCTCGGCGATGTCCTCCAGGCCTTCATCGGTGGCCCGGTCGGCGAAGAGCGCGTAGCGCAGAGCAGCCAGCGCCTCACCGCACAGGGCCTCCTCCAGGTGTCGACGCGTCACGGCTTCCATCTCAATCCTCCGGCGCGGCTCACCCAGGCGACGACCATGGACCTCCCACGCTGCAGGCCTATCGTCGGTTCATCGCGCGTGCGGGACGACGGCCGGATGGACCCTTCGGCAGGACCTGCGTCCCGTCCGTTCCTGACCGATGGCCCTGCCAGCCGGGGCCGTGAACTGGGACGCTGCTCGTGGGCCCGGGGCGGGACGCCCTGCCCGTTCCGGCCCTGCACGCGAACGCAGAACAGGAGGCACTCAGATGCGCGTCATGCTCGCCTTTGATGGGTCAGCGGGGGCCGAAGCCGCGCGAGACCTGGTCGCGCACCTTCGATGGCCTACCGGCACCGCCATCACCGTCGTCGCCGCGCTGGAACGTGGCCGGGACCTGTTCGGAGCGCCGGACTGGGCCGTGGTGCCACGGGACGCCGCGGAATCCGAAGCGCTCATCCTTGCCGATCTCCAGGAGAGCCTGCGGCAAGCGGCGGACCCGCTGCGTGCGTCCGATCGCATCGTGGAGACGCGTATCGCCCGGGGACGTCCCGCCACGGCCCTGCTTGACGAGGCGAATGCGCTGAAGCCCGACCTCCTGGTGATCGGCAGCCGCGGACACGGGCCGATGGCCACCGTGCTCCTCGGGTCAGTCTCGACCGAGGTGGCGGACCATGCGCCTTGTCCGGTGCTGGTGGCACGGCGTCCGAGTGTGCACCGCATGATCGTGGCGGTGGACGGGTCGGAGAGCGCGCAGCGGGCGGTCGCGACGCTCTCCACCTGGCCCATCTTCGCCGGCCTCGCGGCGCGGGTGGTTGCCGTCGCCGAGCCAGCCCCCGCGTGGGGTGCCTCGATGGGCGCGGCCTTCTACCCCGCCTGGGCGGAGACGATCGACTCGACGGCAGATGACCGGCGCGGCCGGCTCGCGGACATTGGTGCCCGTGCCTGCGAACATCTCGCCTCGGCTGGCCTGGCGGCCACCACCGAGCTGCGCGAGGGCGCCCCGGCCGACCAGCTGATCCGCGCTGCGGATGCGGATGGTGCGGACCTGATCGTGCTCGGGTCGCGCGGCCTCTCGACGCTGCCGCGGCTGCTGCTCGGCAGCGTGGCACGTTCGGTGCTGCTGCACGCGCCGGTCTCGGTGCTCATCATCCGCGACGCGAAGGAGCGCGTGACGACTGACGAGCCGCCCCGCGCTCCGACCGGGGCCGCCGCCGGGTAACCGCGCGGCGGGTTCGTCACCCGACCTTCATCGGCGCGTTGTCATCCCGTCGTGCCCGGTGGACAGCATGGCAGACGTCTCGGCCTCGACGCCGAGGCGGTCCGGACCGCCAAGGTCCAGGTTCGAGGATGGAACCATGCGTCGCCTTCTTCTCAGCCTTGCGGCTGCCTCCCTGCTCGTCGCGACGAGCGCCGGAGCCGCACTCGCGGGCGGCCCTCCGCTGCCCGACGCGTTCATCGTTGACGGCGTGATGTACCGCACCGTCCTCACTCCCACCGACCTGTCGGGGACCGGCGCGCCCGACTCGTCATACGACACGATCTATGTGCTGGGCAACGGCCTGACCAATGTCGCCGAGGCCGCCCCTGGCGACCGCGACTACAACGGCGGTCGCTGGATGGTGCGGCCCCTGACCTGGCACGTGACGCCCTACCAGCTCCAGAGCGCCGAGGAGGTGCTCGCCGCGTCGCAGGGCATGTACCCCGATCTGAGCCTCGGGGACACCGTCGCGCAGTTCGTCTGCCCGGTGATCCCCATGCGCGGCAACCACTGACCTGCATTCAGCGGCGGCTCGGAGTCGACCCGGCGATCGTGCCGGCGGCGGCCCGGTCCGTCGGCTGGCGTCCCCGGCAGGTGCCGGGGCCGCGCTAACAAACATTCCCATTGTGGGACGGCGCGAGTGGGAGTCGGCGATCCGATCAGCCTGAGGAAGTCTGGGCTGCCCGGGTTGCCCTATAACGTGGCCGGCTGTTTGGCACCGCATACCGGAATCGTCGCGGAGGTCCGGCGGGCTCCGACTGAGGGCCTGTAGCCGAAATCACCCGGTAGCCTGACCCGGGGGCGAGGCGCGTGGTGGTCACGCCGGCGTGGATGAGCGGCGGGCACCGCCAGGGGGCCGCGGCTCGCGCGGCTGCCGGTCCGGTGGGCGCCCTGAGGACCGACCCAGCGGGCCGAACCGGAATTACGGTACAAACGGAGGGCCGGCCGCGGCACCCCACACCCGCGGGACATCCGCGCCCACGGAGCCCGCTGGGTGAGACTCAGGCCGCGTGGCTGGCCGTCACCGATAAGTCACATTATGAAGCGCCATCGGCCCGGGTCCGTCGTCGTCAGTGGTCCGTCGTCGTCAGTGGTCCGTCGTCGTCAGTGGTCCGTCGTCGTCAGTCCTACTCGACGGCGACGGTCACCTCGAGCGCGCCGGCGTTGTTGCCGTACCAGCCGGGCGAGCCGCTGTACCCGCGGGCATCGGCGAAGCCGAGGAATAGCCGGGTCGCTCCAGCGGGAATCCGGAAGGTGCGTCCCACCCCATCGCCGACCAGGAAGGTCTGCGCGATCTCAGGCGCCAGCTCCTCGAAGTCCTCGCCATCGGTGAAGTCGAGCCGGGGCGGAGCCGGGTCCGACGGCACGGCATCGGTCAGGAAGACCCCGACCAGGAACATGCCGTTGCCCTGGTTGACAATACCCGAGATGCCCTCATACGACGTCACGTCAGTGTTCACCCCTCCGGCACCCAGTCGGTCCCCAGCTGGGCCATTCCGAAGCGCTTGTCCGGTGTACGGCGTGACTGTACCGGTCGCGCAGAGGATGGTGACGATGGTCGAGCCGGACGGCAGCTCCCAGGCGGGCGGCAACGAGCCGGCTCCGCCACCCGCCGGCGCTGGAGCCTTGTCCCGCCCTGCGCCGAAGATGTTCGCGGTGGCGTGAACGGGCTGCGTCACGCCATCGTCGCCCGGTTCGCACGTCGCGGACAACGTCGGCTCCGCCTGGCTCGGGCTGACCTGAGCCGATGACGCCTGGCTCGACTCGGCGGGAGTCGGGGTATCGGTGGGGGCCACGCTCGCCGCACAGCCGGCCACCAACAGGCCGATGATCGTGAAGAGCGCTCGCCTTGCCATCGTTGTCCCTCTCATATCGGTCGCTGGGACAAGGTGTAGTGGATTCCTCCGGGCTCAGCGTGATCGGCTCATGACAGTTCGATGACATGTGCAGGCCTCGCCAGTGCCGCTTCCCATCCTTGACAGACGCGTTCGCGTGCGTGCACTCTCGACCAGGAGGGCGCGCGACATGAGCCAGATGACCGAGCGTCGACCAGTCACACCCGTAGTTGGCCGTAGGATGCTGATCGGTCGTGGCGAGTCTCTCGCCTCGGTCCTGAGCGCGATCGACGACGGATCCGCCGTTCGCGTCGTCTTCATCCACGGCATCGCCGGCATCGGTAAGTCGACCCTGCTGGCGGCCTGTCTGGACGAAGCGCGAGCCAGCCACACCGTGATCACGCTCGACGGACGCAGCGTGGAGCCCACCGAGACCGGCTTCGTGGATGCGCTCGGCCGGGCCATCGGTCTACCGGGCGCAGACCTCGAAACGCTTCTCGCGCAGCTCGCCGACCGAGCGCCGGTGGTCATCGCGGTCGATACCTTCGAGAACCTGCGGCTGATCGACTCGTGGCTGCGGCGCACGGTCGTGCCCGGGCTGCCGCCTGAAGTGCGGCTTGTCGTTGCCGGTCGCGAGCCGCCGGTGGCCGTGTGGCTCAGCGCGCCCGGCCTGGAGGGCGGCATCCGCGCCGTCGCGCTCGGGCCGCTGCCCGAAAACGCCGCGGCCGAGCTGCTGATGGCGCTCGGCGTCAGCGCGGACCGCGCAAAGCCGCTCAACCGGATCGCCCGCGGCCATCCGCTCGCGCTGCGGCTCGCCGCCGCGACCCTCGCCGACCAGCCCGACCGCAACCTCGATCAGGTCGCCGCGCACGAGGTCACCGACCAGCTCGCCCGCCTCTACCTCGCCGACGTCCAGGACCCCGATACGCGTACCGCCCTCGAGGCAGCGTGCGTCGTGCGCCGCGTCACCCGCAGCGTGCTGGGAGCGATGGCCCCCGGCGCCCCGGCGGATCGCTTCCAGCTTCTCGCGGATCTGCCCTTCGTCGAGTCACAGACCGATGGGCTGCTTGTCCACGACAGTGTCCGAGAGGCGATCGCGCGGTACCTGCACGCGGTGGATCCGAGCACGTATCGCAGGTATCGGTGGCTCGCCTGGCGGCGGCTGGCGACGGAGGTCCAGGCCGTTCCGCCCGACGATCTGTGGCGGTACACGGCCGACATGCTGTACCTCATCGAGAACCCCGTCGTCCGCGAGGCGTTCTTCCCGAGCGGCGCCCAGCCGCTCGCAGTCGAGCCCGCGCCCGCCGATGCCCTCGCCGCGATCGAGACGATGACCGGCCGCCACGACGGCGATGAAGCCGTCGAGACTGTGCGCCGCTGGTGGATTCGCGCCCGGGACAGTTTCTCGATCATCCGCGACCGCGACGGCCATGTCACCGGCTACTCGCACATTCTGAGCAGCAGGCAGCTGCGCGAATCGTCGCCAGTGGGCGACCCCGTTGTCGACACCTGGCGTGAGCACCTGCAGCTTGCCCCAGTGCCGCGTGGCCAGCTCGTGCTCGGCTTCCGGCGGTGGCTGGACATGGAGCTCGGCGAGGCGCCCGGTGCGACTCAGGCTGCTTCGTGGCTGGACGTCAAGCGCACCTACATGGCGCTTCGCCCGCAGCTTCGCCGCATCTACGTCGCCGTGCGCGGGGCCGAGACGTACTGGCCGATCGTCGAGCGGCTCGGCTTTCGGCTGCTTCCCGAGGCGCTGCGGACGGCGACGGTCGGCGGCGCGACCTACACGAGCGTGGTGCTCGACTTCGGGCCTCAGTCGGTCGACGGCTGGCTGGCGGGGCTCGTGGCCGCCGAGCTGGGCATGGCGGCGTGGGAACTCGATGCCGATGCCCATGAGCTCCGTGCCGACGGTCGGCGCATCGGTCTGACGCCGTTGGAGTTCGCAGTCCTCGACCGGCTGCGGCGCATCCCCGGCCGGACCGTTTCCCGACGGGAGCTCCTCCAGGACGTGTGGGGCTGGGACGGCGCGGCGACCAGCAACGTCGTGGATGCCACCGTCCGCCGGCTCCGCCATAAGCTCGAGGACGGCTTGGTCGTGGTTGAGACCGTTCGCGGCGCTGGGTACCGCCTGCAGGATCGCTGAAGCGCCGCTGCGCTTGTCATCGATCTGTCACCGATCGGTCACCTGAGGCTCACCCGGTTCGCCCAGCCTCTTTGCTGACGCCTCCGAGGTCCGGAGGCCCAAGTCAGGGGCCCGCCGATGGCCGTCGATCCCTTCTCCGCGACCAAGCCGGCCGACGTCGTCCGCCGATACCTGGATGAGGTTGTGGCGGGCGGCGAATCATCCGCGCTCGAGGAACTCGTCTCAAGTGACGACCTCAAGCAGCGCGTGGCCAGCTTCCGGCGAGCATTCCCCGACTTCGCGGTCGCGGTCCGCCTCCTCATCGCCGAAGGCGACCTGGTCGCGGTCCATCTGACCGGACGGGGCACCCACCGAGGCCTCTTCCAGGGTGTCCCGCCCACCGGCCGCGAGTGGACGGCCGGGTGTAGCGCGCTCTACCGGGTCGAGGACGGCCGGATTGTGGACGCCTGGGTCAATTGGGACCTGCTGGCGATCCTCGAGCAGATCGGCGGAGTCACCCGCGCATCCACGGCCAGCGCCTGAAGGCCGATAAGGAGAACCTACCGATGAGACTACGCTCTCTCCAGAGGGCCGCGCTCGCGGCCATAGCACTCCTGCTGCTCATGGCAGCGCTCGTGGTTGCCAGCCCGGGCTCGGGCATCAGCCCGCCGTCGACACGCGGCGACGGCGTGATCAGCGGTCGCTTCAACGTCACCACGCCGCATGTGGTTCAGCTCCGGTCATTCGGGGACCTGCGGGTCTTCGACCAGGAGCTGACCATCGCTGCGAACGGGCACACTGGCTGGCACCGCCATCCGGGTCTGGTGCTCGTGACGGTCGTGAGCGGGACATTCCGGTACCAGCACACCGACTGCTCGTACACCGACTACGGGCCCGGCCAAACCGTCGTGGACGCGGGGCAGCACGTGCACATCGGGCGCAACCCGAGCGGCACGGCCGGTACCAGCCTGTCCATCACGTACCTCGTGCCAGTGGGAGTGCCACTGCGCATCGAGGCGGACGAAATCAGCTGCTGAGCTGCTGAAAAGCGGGCGGGCGGGCGGGCGCACCGGCCGTCCGCCCGCCCTGAGCCCGTCCGCCCGAGGACCAACCCGCCCATGGGCCCGCGCCCGGACACCCACCGGGGGGCACGTAGCGGCCAAGAAGGCCGCAATCAGCCGGGACAGTCGAAGCCAGTCGCGGAGGCTGGAAAGGGTACGAAAAGGTACGAATGAGGGTAAGGCGCGCATTGGGAGGACCGATTCACGCCCGAGGAGATCGCACCCAGATGAGAGTTGGTACCGCGTACCAGATTCCAGGTGAACCGTCTCATGCGTCTCTGCCGCGTTCACCCCGTACCACCAAGAGACGCATGAGATACAAGAAACAGCTCTCGTAAGGGTCCGGATAAGGGTCCGTGGTCTATGGCCGTTTACGGGTTCAGGGTTATCGTCAACCACAACGCTCTGCAATCCACTCGCGGAAGTCCGCCTCGCTCACATCGCCGCTCGCGACGCCACGGATCATCTGGTCGGTCTCATCCGGATCGCCAAGCGGCGGCACCCAGGCTCGGCCGTTCCGCTCAAGGAACTCGACCGTGGCCAGAAACGCGCAGCGCTTTTTGCCGTCGGGCAGTGGATGGTTCTTGACGAGGTGCCAGCACAAGACCGCCGCCTTCGTCGCGAAGTCTGGATAGGCCTCCACACCGCCGAAGCCGGCTTGCGGCGGCTGCTAGGCTGCGCGTTCGTATCGCCCCGCGCGCTAATCGTGGCCACCGACTCAATATGGAAGTGATCGGACCTACGGCTGGAGAAAGTACTCCGGCGAACGAACGTCATCGGCCGCTTCCCGGGCGGGACGAGCTGTCTCAGCCTCGCTTGGGCGGTCATGGACCTCCTCATTGCCGGCGGCCGCGGGCTCGGGCTGACGCTCCCCGAGCCTGAGATCGCCGCTCTCGTCGCTGCACGCTCCGTCCCAAGAGACCGCGGAGGGGGTAGCGTGAATTTTGGAGGCCAAGGCGGCTGGCGCTGTCAGCGTTTTGACAGCTCCGGGACGCGACCTGGGGGCGGCCAAGGAGGGTGGGCATGGATCTGCCGCCAGAGCAGAGCGACGCTCAGTAGGCGATCGAGAACCTCCTCGCGATGGTCTGAGAGCGAACGTCCGCGCCGAGAACGTCGATGTCTCCGATGTCCTCGCTGTCAACTGCGAGTGACAATCCCCCGATCTTGTGAACACCGCGGGATATCAGCATTGATGGACGTCAGAGTTCGATCGACGCGACCGTGAGGCCGAGCTGGTCGATCGCGTTTGCTTCCGCGTTTGCTTCGACTCGACGGCGACGACGATCCGGTCATGGGTGATGCCCGCCTGCCGCACGACGGCGTCCACCAGCTCCCGCGACACGGATTCGAAGCGCAGCAGACAGATCTCCTTCTCGGGCAACAGCGTGCCGCCCACGAAGCGGATCGTGCGCCCGTTTGGGTCCTTCGCCTCCGCGGCGAGGCGGGCATCGGTCGCGAGCTCGTTCAGCTCACCGGCCCGAGTCTTCGGGAGGTAGGTCTCGACGATGTAGCTGGCCACGGCACCGGATCTCACTGTCACCCGCCTGCCAAACCCGGCTAGCGATTGCTCATCGCTCCTGTGTAGACATCGAGGATGGCGTCGTCTCCCTGGGACGTGCCGGTAATCGTGCCGTGGCCGCGCAGTCCGGCATAGGCGTCCGTGCCGGACTGCACCGACCAGGTGCCGGTCGCAACCCCGGTCGCGAAGTCAAAGCTGACGTGCACCAGCAGGTCGAAGGTCCCGTCACTGCACGTGAAGCGCTTCCCGATCAGGATCTGAAGCTGGCGGTCGCTCTGGCCGCCCTTGAACAGGCCGAGGGGGCGGGTGTCCGAGACCGTGCCGCTCGAGCAGATGACACCGCCCGTAGCCTCAAAGGCGTTCGATGCCTCGTTGAAGTCGGTGTAGACGGTGATGGTCACTGGCTGCGGGGCCGCGGCCAGAGCCGGACCGGCCACGACCAACAGGCTGAGCATGGCCGCAAGCGTGACGGCCAACAGCTTCCGAACTCGACGCATTGATACGCTCCTTCCCAGTCCACACTGCCGGCGCGCTTCGTAACGTACATCTCGACGACAGAGCCGGCGTCCTCAGCACAGTCGCCCTCTGGAGTGCGCGTGGAAACCCGGAAAACCTCGGATCATGAGCGCCAAGCCTCGCGAATTAAGCGGGCTCCCTCGGCCCTTGGATCCGAACGGTCAGGTTGGGCGTTCTGGGCTCGGGCTGGCGACCCTGATTGCGAGCTCCACTCGGGACCGGATCCCGAGCTTGGAGTAGACGGTCACCAGCGCCGCCTCGACGGTGTGCTCCGTCACGAACAGGCGCGCCGCGACCTCGCGATTGGTGAGGCCCGCCCCGACAAGCGACGCGACCCGCTCCTCGGCTGGCGTCAGTTCCGTCCCGGACCCGGCACGTCCCGAGACGCGCCGCAGCTCCTCACGGGTGCGGCGCGCCCAGATGTCAGCATGCGCTTGCTCGAAGACCTCGATCGCCTCGAGCAGCGAGGCTCGTGCGAGGCGCCGCTGCTTCGCCCGGCGGGCGATGACCCCGCGAACGAGCAACGTGCGACCAAGTTCCAACGGTTCGCCCACGGCGTCCTGCTCGACACGCGCGCGCGCCGCGATCTTGAGCGCCTCGTGCGGCTCCCCTCGGGCGGCCACCAACAGCGCGCGCGACCGGGACGCCGCCGCGACGGCCGATGGCCGTGAGAGGGTTCGGCCGCGCTCCTCCAGCTCATCGAGGAGCGACTCAGCCTGCTCCAGCCGACCCAGCTCGATGAGGGCTTCGATCGCATCGGCGTGGAAGCGCATGTTGAGGCTCGGATCGCCGAAGCCACTCGCCCGGAATCCGGCGATGAGGCGGTCGAAGGCCGCAACGGCCGCCGCCGGATCGCCAAGTGAGAGCTCCATGGAGCCGAGCACCGACAGGAGCTCGAGGGCGGCGGGATCGACGCCGAAGTCCTGTCCCAGTCGCAATCCTTCATCGATCCGCGCGCGTGCTGCCTCGATCCGGCCGGCCTGAGCGTCGAGGAGTGCCTTCGTGGCCAGGACGTATGTCCGCTCGCGCCCCTGGCTGCTCTCGGTCGCGGCCTCTTCTGCCTCCTCGATGTAGCGTTCCGCTGCGTCATAGTCGCCCGCGCGCTGCGCCACCCGGCTGAGGTGGATGGCGACATACGGGAGGACGTTCCCGTCGCCGGCCTCGACGGCTCGTTCGTAGAGGTCTTGGAGCACCGAGCGCGCTCGCTCGAGCTCGCCGCTCCACTCGAGCACCAGCCCGTGGACCCAGCTCGGACGGCTCAGGGCCACGAGGTGATCGGTTGCCTGCCGCTCCATGTCGAGAGCGCGCGCCAGCGTTGGCCAGGAAACCCCGCGCCCCATGAGGAAGTGCAGGAGGACGACATCTGCAAGGGCGCTGGCGAGCGCATCGGGTTCGTCCAGGCGTTCTGCCGCATCGAGGGCCGACAGGGCATAGGCCTCGGCGGCCCGGAGGGTGCCACTCATATGCTCCATCCAGGCGAGGCCGCGCAAGCTCGAAGCGCGGACCCGAAGGTCGTCGCCAGCCGCCGCCAGGGCCTCAGTGAAGAGACGCCGTGCCACGTCCAGCCCTGCCGGCATTGCGATCCACCCGAACTCGGCAAGTGCTTCGGCATGGTGAGCCCCGGCAGAGCGAATCACCTCTGTCATCAGCGATCGCGCGCGCGCGGTATCCCCGGCCTCGAAGTGGTAGCGGGCCGCCTGCAGCTGGCGGCGGCTCGCGTCATCGGAGGCCTCAGACGTCAGAGCGCCGGCCCGCTCCATGAGCAGGCCG
>JBBEBK010000164.1:0-10956 GCA_040882375.1 Chloroflexota bacterium | reverse complement strand
TTGAGCAGGCAGAACCCGCTGGCCTGCTCCGCCGCGGCATGGTGCCCCGGTGGACGGACGACGGCGAAGGCGACCTCCGCCCGCCCCGCGAGCGCGGCGGCTGCCGCCTGGGCGGTGGCGCCGGCCGCCAGCCGCGCGGCCGTCATCGAGTCGGCGCCGAGGAAGGTGTCGGCATCGATCCACCCGCCTCCGCGCTGCGCGGCGGCGTCGAGCGCAGCCACGAAGCCGGGCGGATGCACCAGGTGCAGGAGCGCGGGGGTCGCCGGCACGACCACTTCGCGGAGCAGCTCGGCACCGGCCGCGGCGGCTCCATCGGCGACGCCGGCGCTGACGGCCTCGAGGCGCTCCGGACGCTCGGGGTGACCCGGCGGTCGGTGCACCGCCATCCCGGGATCGGTCAGGAGCAGGACTCGCGCGGCAGCGCTCATCGGTCTAGCGCCGGATCAGGCGGATGACGAGCAGCGAACCCTCGAACAGCAGGAACATCACGCCTGAAAGGATGAGCGGCGAGATCGGGTCACCGCCGGGTGTCAGCACGATCGCGAAGAGCACGATCGCCAGGATCGCCCAACGTCGCTGGGCGGCCAGGCGCCTGTGGCTGAGGACGCCCACGCGCGCAAGGCCGATGAGCACGATCGGGAACTCGAGCACGAGCCCGAAGGCGAGCATCATGGTGGTCACGAACCCGATATAGCCGTCCACGGTGAGCAGCGGCTCGAGCCCGGGGCGGGCGAACCCGAGGAGGAAGTTGAGGGCGTACGGGATGACCGCAAAGCCGACCGCGACGCCCAGGGCGAAGAGGGCAAGGGCGGCAAGCATCACCGGCCACACGAAGCGTCGCTCGCGCGGCGTCAGTCCGGGGGTGACGAAGCGCCACGCGTGGAACAGGATCACCGGCATGGCCATCGCGATGCCGAGGAAGCCGGCAATCTTGAGCTGTGCCGAGAACGCGTCGGCGGGATTCGTGAAGTACAGGTTCTCGTACGCGTCGGGAAGCGGCGCGCGGAGGATGTCCAGGACCGCTCCGGAGAAGATGAAGCCGATCACGGCGGCGCCGAGCACGGCGATCACGACCTGGATCAGGCGCCGGCGCAGCTCCTCGAGGTGGCCGAGGATGCTCATCATCGCCTGTGAATCGGTCACGGCCTGCTCACTCGCTCAGCGTTGTTCGCGCCGGACGAGCGTCGCGTCCACGCGCAGGGGCACGGCACGCCGACACCGGTCGGCGTCCGGGACCTAGTTCTGCTCAGAGGTCTCGTCGGCGGGGGGAGATGGGGCGGCCGGCGTGGTCGCGCCCGACTTCTTGGTATCCCCGCGAATGGAGCTCTCGAGATCGTTGGATGCCTTCCGGAACTCACGCACGCCGCGCCCGATGGCGTTGCCGATGTCCGGCAGCTTTCCGGGGCCGAACACGATCAGCACCACGACGAGCAGGATGATGAGCTCTGGCCAGCCGATGGGTCCCATATCGGTAGCGGTTCCTCGTTTGCGACACCCGGGCCCGACCGGGCAGGATCTAGGCTGGCAGTGTAGCACCCGCCTCGCGCAGCCGGCCCAGCCAGGCCGAGGCTGCGACGGCCGCCGCCGCTGCCCAGTCACGCCCGCTCGAAGCGCCGGCGATTCCCCGCGAGATCGTCACCAGGCCCGGCGCCGCGGTCCCGTGGCAATGGGTCACGGCTGCCGCCAGGTCCCCGCCCTGCGCTCCGACGCCGGGCACCAGGAAACCCGGGGCCGGGACGAGGCCGCGCAACCGGGTGAGCTCTCCCGGGGCGGTGGCGCCCACGACCAGACCCACGCGTCCATCGGTCCATCGCTCGGCCGCCCAGCTGGCCACGCGCTCGTGGAGCGGTGCGCCCCCGACCGGCAGATCCTGCAACCGCGACGCGCTCGGGTTGCTGGTGCGAACGAGGAGGTACACCACGCGGTCGGGATGCTCCAGGAACGGCTCGACGGCATCCTCGCCAAGGTAGGGCGAGACGGTGACCGCGTCGGCTCCGAGGTGACCGAGCAGTGCCTCCGCGTACCGCTCCGCGGTGGAGCCGATGTCCCCGCGCTTGGCGTCAACGATGACGAAGTGGTCCGCCGGCACGTCGCCGATCAGCCGCTCGAGCACCGCCCACCCCGCCGATCCCCAGGCCTCGAAGAAGGCGATATTGAACTTGACCGCCGCAGCGTGCTCCGCGCCCGCCTCGAGAAGGCCTCGCGCGAATCGCTCGATCCCGGCTACGTCGCGGGAGATGCCGTCGGGGAGCGCGTCGGGGTGCGGGTCGATCCCCAGGCAGAGCGGCGCCCCGAGGCGGGCGACACGTTCGCGGAGGCGATCGAGCGGGGTCGGGTGATCACTCATCGGACGGGAGCGACCGCATCGAGCGGAAGCGGCGCGGTTTCGTCCGACTCCGCCCGGATCGAGATGGGCGCCGCTGGGCTCGCCGTCCGGCGCGCCATCAGCGGGCTGGAGTCTGAGGTCGCGTAGTCGAGCACCCGCAGCCGGAGACGCGGGATGCCCCCGAAGTGGTCGCGCTCCAGCGTGCCGACGAGGTCCACGGCACTCCCGGGGGCGGGGGTCGGGCGCTCGGCAGGTATCCCGAACGCGATTGCGTCGAAGACCTCCGCCCCGCGGCGCATGCGCAGCGAGAGATGGTCGCCGCTCGAGCCGACCCGGCGCGCTTCCGCTACGCGGAGGCCGGTGACCGCCAGGATCGGCTCAACGTGTCCGGGTCCGAACGGAGCGAGACTGCTGATCTGCTCGGCGAGCGGCCAACCAAGGTGGCTGGCCGGCAGGACCAGGTCGATCATCACGCTGTCCGGTCGCTGCGGCGTCGTGCCCGATGACTCGGGAAAGGGGCGCGGCAGAGCCGAGAAGGCAGCGGCGAAGGCGTCCCATGCGCTCGGGAGCAGGCTGAACCCGCCGGCGGCAGGGTGGCCGCCCCGTTTGGTCAGGTGCCCGGCGACGGCCTCAAGTGCCTTGCCAACGTGGAAGTCGGCAGGTGCGCGCACCGATCCACGCAGCTCGTCGCCCGCCGGTGACGCGACGGCCACCGGCCGCGAGGTGGCCTCGCACAGCCGCTGCGCCACCAGGCCCAGCACGCCGGGCGCCCAGTCGGTGCCGAGCACGGTCAGGGGCCGGTCGTCGCGGTCGGGCGAGATCGCGGCGCGCGCTTCGTCCACGGCCGTGGCGGTCAGGGCGCGTCGCTCCAGGTGGACCGCCTCGAGCTCAGCGGCCATGCGTTCGGCGGCTGCCGGATCCTCCTCGAGCATGAGGGAGATGGCCAGCTCGGCGTCGGCGATCCGTCCCGCGGCGTTGATCCGCGGAGCGACGCCGAAGGCAAGGTCGCGGGCGGTCGGTTCGGCCGGATTCTCGACGGCGCGAGCAAGAAGCGCACGCAGACCGGCGCGCGATGTGGCCCCAAGTTCCGCCAGGCCGAGTCTGACGATGGCGCGACTCTCACCGGTCATCGGCGCCATGTCTGCGACCGTACCGACGGCGGCGACCGCGGCGAGGTCTGCCGCCGTCCGCCCTGCGCGCTGGAGGAGCGCCCCGGCCAGTTTGAATGCGATGCCGGCTCCGGTCAGATCAGGGTCGGGGTACGGGCAGTCGGGTCGATGCGGATCGACCACGGCGACCGCGCGCGGCAGCACGTCTGGCGGCAGATGATGGTCGGTGACCACCACGTCGATCCCCATCTCACGCGCGGCGTCCACCTCCGCCACGTTGCCGACCCCGCAGTCGCAGGTGATCACCAGCGTGACCCCCTTCTCGCGGAGACGCTCCAGGCCAGGGACGGAGAGACCGTAACCGTCGAGGAGGCGCGACGGGACGTGACGCATCGGCTCCACGCCCAGCGCCCGCAGGGCCAGCACCCAGACCACGATCGCGGTCATCCCGTCAGCGTCGTAGTCACCCCAGATGGCGATCCGCTCCCCCGCCGTCACGGCCTGCTCGATCCGCCCGAGTGCGAGGTCGGCGTCGGCCATCTCCATCACGTCATGCAGCGAGCTCTCGCCGGCGGTGAGGAAGCGTTGGAGCTGAGCGTCATCGACGAAGCCGCGGCGGGCCAGCAGCGTCGCCACCGGTGCTCCGAAGCCAGCGAAAACGGGCGGCGACGAGATCGGCTCCGGCAGCAGCCAATCCAGACGCGGGGCGATCACCCGGCCATGGTAGCGGTGGCTGATTGCGCGCCGCTTAGCTGCGCGTTACGGGGCGCCGGGAGGTCAGCGGCCGGGGTGCGCCGAGCGGGCTGCCAGCGCGGCCTTCTCCTTGCGGGCGCCATCCCACTCGTACCAGGCGGCCAGGAGCTGGCTGGCGTTGAAGATCGACGAGTACGTACCGCTGATCACGCCGATCATCAGGGCCAGGGTGAAGGTGCGGATGGTCGCCGGCCCGAGGAGCAGGAGCGCCGCGAGCGTGACCACCACGGTGAGGCTTGTGTTGATCGAGCGACCAAGGGTCTGCAGGATCGAGTGGTTGACGATCGCTCCGAACGGCTCTCCCGCGTGTCGCGCCCGGTTCTCGCGGATGCGGTCGAAGACGACGATGGTGTCGTGAACGCTGAAACCGATGATCGTCAGCAGCGCCGTCACGAAGAGCGCATCGAATTCCATGCCGAAGAACCAGCCGAGCATGGCAAAGATGCCTACAACCACGAGCACGTCGTGCAGCAGCGCCACGATCGCCGCGGTCCCGTAGCGGAATCCGAAGCGAACCCACAGGTAGGCAAGAATGAACAGTTCGCCGATCACGATCAGGATGATCGAACTGCGCACCAGCTCCGAGCCGACGATCGGTCCGACGGTGGTGATGCTCCGCGGCTCCCCCGCGCCGAAGCGCTCGATCAGCGAGACCTGCAGCTCATCGAACGGCGTGTCGCGGTAGATCGGGGGAGGGGTCGCGGTGGGAGCCGGAGTAGCGGTCGGCACCGGCGTCGCCGTGGGCGAGGGTGACGGGGTAGGGGTAGGGGTCGGGGTCGGAGATGGCGTGGGTTCGACGCTGCCCGACTCGCTTGCGCTGGGCACCGGGCTCGCCGTTGGAGCAGCCGTCGCGGAGGGCGTCACGGTCGGTGTGGGAGCGATCGACACGCTGGGGAGCGGGGTCTGCGGCGGCAGCAGGCCGATCGGGTCGGTGCGGATCTCCAGGAAGCCGCCGCCGACAGCGGTCACGCGCGCCTCGGGGTGATCGAGCTCGACCAGCGCGGCCAGGACGTCGGCGGCGCTCGGCTCGCTCGCGTAGCGGATCTGCCAGACGGTGCCGCCGGTGTAGTCGACCGACGGCTTGAGGCCGCCGAGCGCGATGAAGATCAGTCCCGGGATGGTGATCAGCGCGCTGAAGGCGAAGTACCAGTTGCGCTTTCCGACGATGTCGAACATGGCGTCAGCGCTCCACGTGGTAGAGGCTCAGCCGGCGTCCCCACTCGGTGCGCACGACCATGCGCAGGACGGTGCGGGTGACGGTGACGGCGCTGAACATGGAGATCAGGACACCGATGATCAGCACCAGGGCGAAGCCCCGCACCACCGCGGTCCCCTGCCAGAAGAGCCAGCCGGCGACCAGGAGCGAGCTGACGTTCGAGTCGAGGATGCTCGACCAGGCGCGGTTGAATCCGGCCTCGATGGCCGGCCCCAGCGTCTTGCCGAGCCGGATCTCTTCCTTCATCCGCTCGAAGATGAGGATGTTGGCGTCCACCGCCATGCCGATCGACAGGATGAATGCGGCCACCCCGGCGAGCGTCAGGGTCACGCCGATGAGGCGGAACAGGGCGTAGGTCACCAGCGTGTAGAAGACCAGCGCCCCGGCCGCCAGAACCCCCGGCAACCGGTAGTGCGCGATCATGAACAGGAGCACCAGCAGCAGTCCCAGCCCGCCGGCGATGAGCGCCTGCACCAGGAAGTCGGCTCCGAGTGTCGGAGCGACCTGGTCGACCCCCTGCTCTGAGAGGGAGACCGGCAGGGCGCCGAAGCGCAGCGTGTTGTAGAGATTCGTCCGCTCGACCTCGGCTGCGGGCCCGACGCCCACGGTGATCACCGTCGTGCCACCGCAGATCGGGCTCTGGATCGTCGGGACGGTGATGATCAGTCCGTCCAGCGCAATCGGCCCAGGCTGCTGCACGTTCGCGGTGGTGAACCGGCACCAGGTGTCGGACGCGGTCGAGCTCAGGGTGAAGACGACGCCGAGCTGACCGCTCTGCGAGTCCGGCTGGACGCTGCTCGGGTCGATCTCCGCACCGTCGAAGAGGACCTCGATGGCGCCCGACGCGATCTGGGCGCGCACGTCCTGGTTATCGGTCAGTTGCAGGCCCCTGGGGTTGATGAACTGGAGCTGGCCGGTGGAGCCGACCAGGGCACGAACCTGGTTCTCGTCGGACAGCCCGGGCACCTCGACGACGATGCGACGCCCGCCGTCACCGCTGATCTCGGTGCGCACCTGCGGCTCGGAGACACCGATCCCGCCGACGCGGCGCTCAATGATGTTGCGCGCGGTCTCGAGCTGGTCGTCGGTGACCGTCTGCCCCGGCTGCGGCTCGACCGCGAGGGTGACCCGGATGCCTCCCTGCAGATCGAGACCGAGCACGGTCTTCAGCTCGCGACCGAGCACATTCGATGGCAGCCAGGTCAAGCCGAAGCTCTTGCGCGGCAGATCGATGAAGATCGCAAGCAGGAGGGTGATCAGGATCACCCAGGGGGCGATGCGGCGCCAGGTCATGCGTTGGCCAGCTTGTCCTCTCCATCGGGCGATTCTGCGTCGCGGCCCCACGAGGGACGCCGCGGCGGTCGCAGACACGAAAGACGCCGCGCTTTCGCGGCGGGCGGCGCCAGTATAGGCAGGCGCCGGAGGTGTCGCAAGGCGCCCCGAATCACGCGAGCATTCCCTCGCGGGCAAAGTGCCGGCGCACGCGCTCCGCGAGCTCGCGCGTGATCCCCGGCGTCTCGGCAAGCTCATCCACCGATGACTCTCGAATCCGGCGGACGCTCCCGAAGCGGCGGAGGAGCGCCTGCCGTCGAGCCGGCCCGATGCCCGCGATGTCGTCGAAGGCACTCGCCAGCGCGCGCCGTCCGCGAACCTTGCGGTGGTAGGTGATCGCGAATCGATGGGCCTCGTCCCTGATGCGCTGGACGAGGTACAGGCCCTGGCTCTTCGGCGCGAGCCGGATCGGTTCCGGCCGGCCGGGTACGAAGAGCTCCTCCTGGCGCTTGGCCAGGCCGGCCAGTGGCACCTCGGTCAGCCCCAGGTCGCTGAGCACCCCGACCGCCGTCGAGAGCTGCCCCTTCCCTCCGTCCACGATGACCAGGTCGGGCAGCCGCCAGCCCAGTTCGCCGCTCTCGGTGCGGCGAGGCCGGGCGCCGGTTCCCACATCCTCGACCTCGGGCGTCTCCTCCGACGCCTCGTCCGCGCCGACCGCGGCCAGCGACAGGGCGCCCGTCTCCGAGCGCAGGCGCGCCGCCCGTGAGAAGCGACGTCGAAGCACCTCGGCCATCATCCGGAAATCGTCGGGCGTCTCACCGGAACGGATCTTGAAGCGGCGGTACTCGCGCGGCTCGGGGCGCCCGTTGACGAAGACGACCATGCTCCCGACCGCGCTGGTCCCGGAGATGTTGCTCATGTCGTAGCACTCGATCCGCTCCGGGGCGCGCGACAGCTCAAGCGCCGCCGAGAGCTCGTCGAGGGCCGCGTCGCGCTTGCCGGCATCGGCGAGCCACTCCGCGCGCTCCCTCGACAGCGACTCGACCGCGTTCTGCGTGGCGAGCGCCACCATCCGCCGTTTCTCGCCGCGCTCCGGAACCCGGAGCGACACGGCGCTCCCGCGCCGGTCGGTGAGAAACGCGCTGAGCGCGCCGCTGTCGGCGGGAGTGAGCGGCACCAGCACCTCGCGCGGCGGGCGCTCAGTGGCGGCGTAGTACTGCTGGAGGAAAGAGCCGAGCACTTCGCTGTCGGTCACGTCGCGAGCACCTTCAACGATGAAGTGCTCGCGGCCGATCATCTTGCCGTTGCGGATCGAGAAGACCTGGAGGCAGGCCTCTTCCTCCTCGCGAGCCATCCCGACCACGTCGTGCTCCGCCCGGCTGAAGGCGGCCATCTTCTGCTGCTCGATGGTGCGCTCGACGGCGCGCAGCTTGTCCCGCGCGATCGCCGCCTGCTCGTATCGGAGCGCCTCGGCGTGGTCGTCCATCTCGGCGCGCAGCTCGTCGCGAATCGGCTCCTGGCGCCCGTCGAGGAAGTCGACCACCCGATCGATGGTGGCGCGGTACGACGCCTTCTCGATCTCACCGATGCACGGGCCCTGGCAGCGCTTGATGAAGTAGAGCAGGCAGGGTCGCTCGAGGACCCGCTTCCCGTCCGGGATCTCCAGGTTGCAGGTGCGAAACGGAAAGATGCGGCGCAGCAGCTTCAGCGTCTCGTCCACGCTCGACGCCGAGGCGTACGGGCCGAAGTAGCGGCTGCCGTCGCGGACGAGCTTGCGGGTCCGCACGATCCGCGGAAAGTCCTCCGCCAGCGTGATCTTGACGAACGGGTAGCTCTTGTCGTCGCGGAGCCGGATGTTGTAGCGGGGGCGGTGCTCCTTGATCAGGTTGCACTCGAGCAGGTACGCCTCCGACACCGTGTCGGTGACGATGTACTCGATCGCCGCCACCTCCGATGCCATGCGGGCGATGCGCGCATCGGGGGCCGGGGCCGCCCCGAAGTAGGAGCGCACCCGGTTGCGCAGCAGGTCGGCCTTCCCGACGTACAGCACCCTGCCATCGGCACCCTTCATCAGGTACACGCCGGGCGCCGCCGGAAGCTGGCGCAGCACGGCCCGCAGGTGCGGCGCGCGGTCGAGGGTCATGCGCCCGATTCTAGGCCGATCGGCCCCTCGCCCCTCAGGGCGCGGATGACGCGGAGGGCACTGGCGTCGCGATCGGCGCAGCCAGGCCCTCGGCCAGGAATGCATGCAGCGGCGCGTAGTCGGAGGCCGAGGTCCGGCCGATCACGACCAGCACGTACTGCCCGAGCTCGTTGATGGCGGCCTCCAGGATCAAGTCCTCCCCGAGCTCGATGCGCCGGTCAACACCGAGGTGCCCCGACAGCAGGAAGAGGTCAATGGCGGACAGATCGGTCCCCATCCGCTCCTTCAGCGCGTCCATCAGCGACAGGCCCGGACCGAGCGAGCCGAGCCCGCCACCGCCGAGCTTGGTGCGCAGCGCGGCAAGGACACGCTGCTGGCGGATCGAGCGGGCAAAGTCGCTCGACTCGGCCGGCACGCTCGTGTAGCGCGTGCGCGCGTAGCTGAGCGCGTCTTGTCCATTGAGGAAGATCTCGCCGGCGGCAAACGATCCCGCATCGAAGTTTCCGGCGTGGAACAGGTCCTCCGACCAGGTGTAGCCGAACGGGGTCGGGTTGTTGACGGTCACGCCCCCGACGGTGTCCACCATTTCGCGGAAGCCGGCAAAATCGAGCGCGATCCAGTGCTCGATGGTGAGCCCGGTTACCGATGCCAGCAGCGCGGTGGCAAGGTTGCCTGCCTCCTGGATGCCGCCGTTCTGATAGCCGACGGCGAACGCCTCGTTGACCTTCCCGTTCCGTGGCAGCTCGGGCTGCCCCGTAATCCACAGGTCCCGGGGGATGGGAATGATGGTGGTCGTGTCGGTGGACGGGTCGATCGACAGGATGTTGATCGAGTCGGCAAGGTAGATCCCGCCGCCGTGCTCCTCGCCGCCGTAGCCGTAGATCGCCACGTTCACCCGGTCGCTCCCCATCAGCGGGAAGAAGAGGGCCGATGAGGCCGAAGATGCTGAGCTGACCGCGTCATTGAAAGCGGCGATCCGCTGCCAGAGCAGGACGCCACCGAACCCGCTGACGACCAGCACGATGATGAGTGCCGTGAGCAGCCGGCGCCTCAGGTGGCGCGGCCCGCGGACGCGGGCTGCGGGCGTCCCGCCCTCGAGCTCGGCGCGTGCTCGCGCATAGGGATCGATTCCCCGGGCGCGCAGCGCGTGCTCTCGCGCTTCAGCCTCTCGAATCCGGCGAGCGCGGGGCGTCTCGTTGGCGTGGGACTGGCGTCGGTTGCGCCCGGTCACGCGCGGGTCACGGTCGTGGTGGGTGGGTTCGTCTGGTGGGTCACGAGCGGGGCAGAAATCTCCAGCGTCAGAGAGCCGCGACAGGATAGCCCGATAAGCCCGCGGTGGTCCGCCGGTAAGCGGCGGCGCGGCACCCTGTGGCATGACGGTTGCGGCACGCCGATCCCGCGTGGAGCCGCTCCTTGGAGCGCTCGATCTCGAACAGCGGGCCGCCGCGGAGCTGCCCGATGGTCCCGCCCAGGTGATCGCGCCGGCCGGGAGCGGCAAGACCACCACCCTGATCGCGCGGCTCGGCATCCTGCTCGAGCGGGGCGTCGCGCCGGAGCAGATCGCCGTGGTCACCTTCAACCGGGAGGCGGCGGCGGAGCTGTCCGCCCGGATCGCGACGCGCCTGGCGCCGCTCGTGCCCGGCGCCGAGGCGATCGAGGTGCGGACGCTGCACGCCCTCGCCAGGCAGGTACGCATCGACGCTGGCGAGCCGGTGCGCCTGCTCGCGGACCGGCTGCCGTTCCTCCGAGCCGCACGGCGGCGCGCCTCCGCTGGGCGCGACCCGGAGGTCATACCGATCCCCGAGGCGGCACTGCTGGATGCGCAACTCTCCGCGTGGAAGGTCGAGGGGCGAGGGGCACCCGAAGAGTCGGTCGGCGCCATCGCCGCGTTCGAGGCGCTGCTGGCGGCGCGCGGCCTGATCGACTTCGATGATCTCGTCGTCGGGGCGGTGACACGCCTCGAGCGCGACGACGCCCTGCGAGCGGCCTGGCAGTCGCGCTTCACACACCTGTGCGTCGACGAATTCCAGGACGTGGACGCCGCTCAGCTGCGCCTGGTGCGGCTACTGGCTGCGCCGCAGGACAACCTGTTCGTGGTCGGTGACGACGACCAGACCATCTACGCCTGGCGGTTGGC
>JBBEBK010000163.1:0-11038 GCA_040882375.1 Chloroflexota bacterium | reverse complement strand
AACAGAGGCCACAGCAGCGACAGCGGCCCGGTGGAACAGAGGCCACAGAGGCCACAGAGGCCACAGAGGCCGTCCGAGGTGCCCCCTTTCTACCGAGCTGCGATGACCTCGATCTCCGGCCAGGCCACCCACGACGGCCTGACGAGATGTACCAGGCGTTTCGCCGCCGGCCGGGTTCATCAGGAAGCTCGTGTCCAACAGCTGGGTCGAGCGCTCTATGCCCTGCAGCTCGAGGAGGGGCCTTCGGGCGTGCAATGTCCTATTGCGCCGCGAGCCATTCCGTCGTTGGATAGGGCCAATGGAACGACTCGTGGCTATCAGACGCCTGCTCGGTCGCACCTCCACGCCCCAGCGCGTCGCCGCGGTCGTGGTCGTGATGCTCGCGGGCATCGGAATCGGCTTCTGGCTCCTGGGGCCCGGAGTGGTCGAGGTGCCCGTGTCGGTCGCAACTCCAACTGCCAGCGCTACCCCTTCGCCGACACCGCGACCGACGCCGGTCGCCACACCTACCGCCAGCCCAACGCCCGCACCCGACACAGACGAGCTCAACGTCACAGTCCTCCTGATCGGACGCGACTGGCTCGCGGAGCGCGTCGCACTCGGCGAAAGCGGTTTCAACACCGACATGCTGATCGTCGCAAACATCCGAGCCGATGGCAGCCGCATCGACCTGATCAGCCTGCCGCGTGACTCGGTTGACGTGCCGCTCGGCGACGGATCAGTCTGGGGCCGCAAGATCAACAGCCTGCGCGCCGCCCGCGGACTGCCGGCCCTGAAGGAGGCCATGAGCACTGCCCTGGCCATGCCGATCGACTACTACGCGGAGATGACCCTGGACGACCTGGCCCGGATCGTGAACGCGGTGGGTGGAGTGACGGTGAGCCTGGCCGCGCCGCTGAATGACCCGCACCTGCATATGTCCTGGCGCGCCGGCGAAAACCGCCTCGACGGGCGCACGGCGATCCTGTTCGCACGGAGCCGATACGGCGACAACGACTACGCGCGTGGCGATCGCAACCAGGTGCTGCTGATTGCCCTGCGCGACAAGCTGCTGGCGGGAGGCTACGACCCGCTGGCGCTGCTGACCAGCCTGCCGGGGCTGGACACCGACATCCGGCCGGAGGAGATGCCGATGCTGCTCGAGCTGGCACGGCGCAGCGCGGACGCGCCGATCACGCGAAGGGTCCTGTCGCCGCCTGAGTACACGACCTTCGTTGGCCTGGCCGGTGCGCGCGGCTGGATCTCAGTCCCGGACCTCGAAGCCATCCGAGCCTACACCGCCACCGTGTTGTCTCAGCCCTAGTCACCCCGGCCCCGCGCGGCGCGGATCTGGTCGGTGTCATCGTGCCAGTGGGCGGCGCAGGGTCCACTTACCCGAAGATGCTTGATCAGTCCGGCGCCAGATCAGATGCGGGCCGGCACCGTCCTGATGTCGCACGCTGTGCTACGGTGGCCCACATGACCCACAAGATCCCCTCCGGCCAGCGCCAGCATCGTTCGTTCCGTTTCCCGGAGGGCACCCTCGAGCGCCTTGACGCTCGCGCGAAACAGATTCGCGAGACACGCACTGCCCTTGCTGAGCGCTACGTCGATGAGGGGCTGCGCATGGACGACCACCCCGGCATCGCGTTTGCCGATGGTCCGGCCGGACGACGCGCCGTCCTCGCTGGATCGGGCCTCGATGTCTGGGAGGTGATCGAGACGCTGCGGCAGAACCGCAACTCGCTGGACGCGACGGCGCGCTATCTGGAACGGCCGGTTGCGACGCTGCGGCCGGCGGTGCGCTATTACGCCGCCTTCCCCGATGAGATCGACGACCGAATCGCCCTGAACGAGGAGGTGGCTCGGACCGATCAGGAGGCTGCGCGCCGGGAGCAGGCCGTCCTGGGGTGAGATTGCTCCTCGACGAGCACTATCCGCCGGGGATCACCGTGGAGCTCCGGCGGCGCGGGCACGATGTGGTGGCGGCTCCCGAGCGACCTGAGCTGCGCGGGCTCGGCGATGTGGCCCTCTTCGCGCGGATGGCATCCGAGGGTCGGGCGATCCTGACTGAGGACGCGGCTGACTTTCTGCCGTTGGTCCGTGCCGCCGCCGTTCGTGGCACTTACCATTTCGGCGTGGTGCTCACGTCGCCGCGCCAATTCCCGCGAACGCGCCGCGCCATGGGGCGGTTGGTTACCGTGCTGGACGCGTTTCTCGTCGCCCACCCCGCCGGTGACGCGCTTCGCGGTCAGAGTTGGTGGCTGGAGCCGGTCACTTCGTGAAGAGCCGGCTGCCGCCCCTCGGCCTGACCGCCGGGATCCTCCTGTACGCCCTCGCGATGGCCTACCTCGAGGCGGCCGTGGTCGTCTACCTGGGGGCGGCGCTGGGGGTGCCGACCGGGACGATCTTCCCCATCGACCTCTCGCCGGCCGCCATGCCGTACTGGTGGATCGAGGTCGGGCGCGAGGGGGCGACCCTGGTCATGATCGGCGGCGTGGCCTGGCTCGCCGGGCGCTCACCCCTCGAGCGCCTGGCCTGGGCCGCCGTGGTGTTCGGGATCTGGGACATCGGCTACTACGCCTTCTTGTGGGTCTTCTCCGGCTGGCCCCCGAGCCTGGGCACCTGGGACCTCCTCTTCCTGCTCCCGGCTCCCTGGGCAGGCCCGGTATGGGCCCCGATCGCCGTCAGCGCGGGGCTCATCGGCTTCGGCCTGGCCTGCGCCGGACGCCTGCGGGCGGGCCAGTCAGTCAGGTTCGGGAAGCGTCGCCTGGGCGCCCTCCTGCTGGGCGGTGCGATCGTCATCGTCAGCTTTCTGACTAATGCGGGCCTGGTGCTCGACGGCGGGACCCCGACCTCGTTCGCCTGGCCGATCTTCGCGGTCGGCATGGGGATCGGAATGTGCGCCGCCGGGATGGCGCTCCGTCCCCGTGCACCGCGGGCGGGCGCCTAGCTACAGTCCGCGGGTGACCTCTCCAAGCGCCACGCCCCGAAACGACGCTGCCCGCGCGGTCGAGCGCACCTACCTGGTCATCACCCTGCTCAGCACGCTCGCCTCGTCGTTCATCTGGGGCATCAACACCATCTTCCTGCTCGATGCGGGCCTGAGCAACGCGGAGGCCTTCGCCGCCAACGCCTTCTTCACCCTGGGGATGGTGATCTTCGAGATCCCGACCGGCGTGGTGGCGGATACCCGCGGCCGCCAGCTGTCGTTCGTGCTGGGCACGCTGACCCTGCTGCTCGCCACGCTCCTCTACCTCTTCATGTGGCAGGTGCACGCGCCGCTGTGGGGGTGGGCGATCGCATCGGTCCTGCTCGGCCTTGGGTTCACCTTCTTCTCGGGTGCCACTGAAGCCTGGCTGGTGGATGCGCTCACCGCGACCGGATTCCAGGGCCACCTGGAGCACGTGTTCGGGCGGGCGCAGGCGGTCGGCGGGGGCGCGATGCTGGTCGGCACCGTGGCAGGCGGGGTCGTCGCGCAGCTGACCAACCTGGGAGTGCCGTACCTGATCCGGGTGCTCCTGCTGGGCGTGACCTTGGTGGTGGCCCTGCTCTTCATGCGCGATATCGGCTTCAAGCCGGACAGGTCGGTCAGCGCCGGAAAGGCGGTCCGCAATGTGCTGCGCGGTTCGATCGACGGTGGCCTCCGCAACCCTCCGGTCCGATGGCTGATGCTGGCCATCCCGTTCACCGCCGGCACCGGCATCTACCTCTTCTACGCCTCGCAGCCGTACCTGCTGGAGCTGTACGGCGACCCGACCGCGTACAGCATCGCCGGCCTCGCGGCGGCCATGTTCGCCGGGGTCCAGATCGCGGCGGGGCTCACAGTTCCCCTCGTGCGACGGATCTTCCAGCGACGGACCGATGCGCTGATCGCCAGCGGGGTGGTGGGCGTGGTGCTGCTCGCGTTGCTCGGCCTCAGCCCGGGCTTCGTGGTGGCCCTGGTGTTGTTGGCCGTCTGGTCGTTCGTCATCGCGGTCACCCGACCGATGCGCGCGGCGTTCCTCAACGGCGTGATCCCATCGGAGCATCGCGCCACCGTCCTGTCGTTCGACTCCCTGATGGGATCGGCCGGCGGCGTGCTCGCGCAGCCGGCCCTGGGTCGCGTCGCCGATGTCAGCGGCTACGCGGCCTCGTACCTCGTCTCGGCCGGCATCCAGGTGCTCGCCCTTCCGTTCGTGCTCCTCGCCCGACGGTCGGGGGCTCCCTCCGACCCGATCACCGACGACGACTGATCGGTCGCGCCAGCCTCGATATTAGGTGGAGTACTACTTCAGCACCCTTTGGGTCACGGGACGCGTCGCGCCACTACGTAGCGTGCTAAACCGATAGAGATCAGGCCCTGATCGGGCCAGTCCATCGGTCAAACGCGCTGATGTAGTACCTATCGTAATAAGCCATGCCAGGAGGACCGCGGATGACCGACCAGGAGAGACCGATGGATGACGGCGTGCGCGAGATGCGACTGGTGGTGACGGCACCCGACTACGAGGCCTCGCTCGCCTTCTACCGCGACGTGCTCGGGATGCGGGAGATCGGCGCGTTCAGCTCGCCCGGCGGGCACGTGACCATCCTCGATGCGGGCCGCGCGACACTCGAGATCGGCGATCCGGGCCATGCGGCGTACGTCGATGAGGTCGAGGTCGGCCGGCGCGTGGCCGGGCACATCCGGGTCGCGCTCCAGGTGACCGATGCCGCGACCGCCACCGATGCGGCCGTCGCCGCGGGGGCGGAGCTCCTCGCGCCACCGACCGAGACACCGTGGCGCTCGCTGAACGCTCGGCTCGAAGGGCCCGCCCGCCTGCAGCTGACCCTCTTCGAGGAGCTCGACCACCAGACCTGAATCGGGCCTGGGAAAGTGGTTACCGGCTCTTGGGTTCCGCCCCACGGATCCAACGATCAAGCGGCGCCTCCAAAGGGGCCGATTTGACCGAGATAGGGTCCGGAAGTTCCTCGCGGCGGGATTCCAAGCCCCTAACTCACCGATGCGTGATCGTTAGATCCGCCGGGTGGAACAGTGATGCTGATGACCGCTCAGACGGCCGCGACCAGCTCGCGCACGATCTCCTGCATCGAGTCCACCAAAAGGGTCAGGTGCCCGTGCTCATCGGACAGGTGTGGGCAGGCGCTCGGAACATGCGCGGCCAGCCACTCACCGTGGGCGTACGGCACCATCCGGTCGTGCCGGCCCTGCCAGATGTGCACCGGCACGCGGATCGACGCCAGGTCGAAGCCCCACGGCCGGACGAACATCAGGTCCTCGTCGAACCAGCCCCAGTACCCCTCGCGCAATCCCTCGCGAAAGCCCGATGCTACCGCCTCGGCAAACTTACCGGTGATGGAGGCACGGTCCACGTCGTCGACCAGGTCGCCGAGCGCTGCCGCCACCTCGTCCCCGGTGATCGAGACGTACGCCGCCCGCGCGGCGTCCATGCGCGGCAGCATCGCCTCCGGGCCGGCCAGCGAGTATCCGAACTCCTCGACGTTCTCGGCGCCCATGCCGGCCAGCCAATCGAGCCCCTCGGCGGGGTACGGCGCCACCCCACCGATCGTCGCGGCACCGCGCACCCGGTCCGGAAGCATGGCTGCGACCGCGAGCGCGTGCGGTCCCCCGCCCGACCAGCCGATGACGTGGCAGCTCTCCGCCCCCAGGTGATCCAGGACCGCGGCGGTGTCGGCCACCACGTCGGCCACGTTCCGCCCCTCCTTCCGCGTTGAGCTGCCGTACCCCGGCCGGCTCCAGCCCACCGTGCGCATCCCGTGCGCGGCGGCGGCCTCGACCACCGGGCGGTCCAGCCGCCCTGACCCCGGTGAGCCGTGGAAGAAGACGAGCGTCCCGCCTCCATCGGGCCCGGCAACGTACAGGTCCAGGCTCCGCCCGTCCGGTGTGCGGAGGCGGGTCGGCTCGGTCATCGGGCTTATCGGTCCATTCATGCGCCGCAGGATACTTCCGCGTCCGGGAGATGTCGGTCCGCCTCAACGTGCCCGTTCGGGATATCGGTGCGGTGGAACTCAAGGACGTTGCCGGCACCATGACGCTGCAGGCTGCACATCGGCCTGGGTGAGTCGGAGTCTGCCGACCACGGCCCCGCCTCCACCCAAGCGGTCCCGGTTACTACGAGGAGTAGTTCAAGAGCACGTCGACGGTGCCCGATCGATCAAAACCGTCTCAGGCCACTACCCAGGGTGGTAAACCGATACGCGGCGGGCGGCAAACCCGGCTTCGCATCGGTCTCCGGTGTCGATGAACTACGTATGGTGGTAAACCCGCGGGACCAGGGGGCTGGCGCGACGCGCCGTTGCCAGGGGCCCGGCGCGCGGGTTGCGACCGGTCGACAGATCGGCGTACGGTAGTCGGACACATTTGAAGGAGGCGACCCATGGCCAAGTACCTCGTCATCGGCAGCTACACCGCCCAGGGTGCTGCCGGCGTCCTCAAGGAGGGCGGTTCTGGCCGGCGCGATGCGGCCCGACAGGTCATCGAATCGGTTGGCGGCACGCTCGAGTCGATCTACTGGGGCTTCGGCACCGATGATTTCTACGCGACCGCCGACATGCCCAGCGCTGCCGCCGCGGCAGCCACCAGTCTGAAGATCGGCGCATCGGGATTCGCGCGGCTGCGAACCGTCCCACTCCTGACCGCCGAGGACCTCGACGCAGCCACGAAGCTGTCCCCGAACTACCGCGCTCCCGGCGCCTAGCACCGGATCACGTACACGGAGGAGGAGCCCATGTCCGAGCATCCCAACGCCACCCTGGTCCGCGAGCAGGCCGAGGCCATGAAGAACGGCGACATGCAGGCCACGATCGACGGCCTGGCCGATGCCGTCGTGTGGCACGAGATCGGTAGCACGGAGGCGATCCACGGCAAGGCTGCGGTCGCCGCCCGGTGGGCCGGGATGTCCGACGCCGGCGGCTCGTTCAGCGTCGAGCTGCACGACGTGGTGGCCAACGACGACCACGCGGTCGCCCTGGTGACCGCCACCGTGTCGATGGGCGACCACACGTTCAGCTACCGGACGGCGGAGATTTACCACATGCGCGACGGCAAGATCACCGAGCGCTGGGCGTTCTCCGACGACACCGCCGCGATCAACGCCTTCTTCGCCGGCTAGTACGTCGGGGTTCGACGCGCCGGACCGATGTCGATCGGCCGGCGGTTGCTGGCCGGTGGCCGTTGTTCCGCGCCGGTGTTCCGCCCCACGGATCTAACGATCAACCGTGGAGCAACATGGGCCGATTCGGGCTCTTTTCGGGGGAGATAGGGGCCAGGAATCGCGCCCGGTGGGAATCCCGACCCATATCTCGCCGATGTGTGATCGTTGGATCCGCCCGGTGGAACAAGACGGGGAGCGACGGGGAGCGACGGGGAGCGACGGGGAGCGATGCGGAGCCCCGTGCACGGCCCACCTAGATCAGCTGCCGCTCCGAGGCCCAGCGGGTGAGTTCGTATCGGTTCGAGAGCTGGAGTTTGCGCAGCACCGCCGACACGTGCGTCTCGACCGTCTTGACCGAGATGTGGAGCTCCGAGGCCACCTCTTTGTAGGTGTAGCCGCGCGCGATGTAGCGCAGCGTCTCGCGCTCGCGGGCGGTGAGCAGGTCGAGCTCCGGGTCGGCAGGGACAGGGGCCTCGCCGGCGAACGCGTCCAGCACGAAGCCCGCCAGCCGCGGCGAGAAGACGACGTCGCCGCCGTGAACGCGCTGGACGGCCGCGACCAGTTCATCGGCCGAAATGGACTTGGTGACGTATCCACGCGCCCCGGCACGGATGATGCCGATCACGTCCTCGGCGGCATCGGACACCGAAAGCGCCAGGAATTGCGTTGCCGAGCCGCCGGCCGAATCCGCCCGCACACCCTCGATCACGCCCCGGCCACCACCGGCTGGCATGTGAACGTCGAGCAGCACCACGTCGGGCGACTCTCGCACGATACCGGCCACCGCCTCCTCCACCGTCCCGGCCTCGCCCACGATCTGGCAACTGCGGCTCAACTCGGAGCGCACACCGGACCGGAAGAGCTCGTGGTCATCCACCACGAAGACGCGCACAGCGTCGGCCCCACTCACGACGATTTCCTCGGGAGGTGCATGACGACTTCGGTGCCCCAGCCCGGTCGGCTGTGGACGACTGCGGTTCCGCCGTGCCGCTCGAGGCGGCCGATGATCGAGTCCGCGATCCCCCGCCGGTCCGACGCCACTGCATCCGGGTCGAAGCCGCTGCCCTGGTCGCGCACATACGCACTGATGGCGTCGTCCTCGACCTCCACGAATACCGATATCTCCGTCTCCCCCGAGTGCCGCGCGGCATTGAGGGTCGCCTCGCCCACCGCGGCGACGAGCGCGCGCGCTCGCTCGTCGAGTGCCCCGTCGCCGACCGTGATCGCCTCGATCTTGACCTGCTGGTCGCGCTCCACGCGCCCGGCCATGGCATCGATCGCATCGCGGACGCGTGCCCCGGCCAGGCTCGGTTCGCGTCCATACAGCCAACTGCGCAGCTCGCGTTCCTGGGTGCGCGCCAGGCTGACCATCTCGCGCTCTGCGGGCGCACGCTGGATGAGCGCCAGGGTCTGCAGCACGGAGTCATGGAGGTGCGCGGCCATCTCGGCGCGCGCCTCGGTGCGGACGCGCGTGCTGCGCTCCTCGATCAGCTCACGGCCGATGCTCCACACCCACGGCCCGCCGATCAGCGCCAGGCCGGCGATTGCCACCATCGCGGCCAGCAGCATGCTGCCGGCCGTGGCGAGCGACGCCTCGGCGGCCAGGGGAACCGCCAGGCCACCCAGGATCAGGAGGATGCCGATGGCGACCCGCGGGATCGATCGACGGCCGCTGATCACCATCTCCCACGGTGAGCGGCCGCGTCGCTCCTCGCCGCTTCTCGCCCACAGCACCGCGAAGCCAACCGCCGCGAGCGAAACCGGCCAGGCCAGCGCCTCGCCGAACCAGAACCCGGAGACGAACAGGAGCAGAAGGATACCGGCGAGGATCAGGGCCGCACCCAGCGCCTGGCGGAGGGTGGGCCGGGTCAGCGTTCGGCGACGTGGCGGCGCGGTCGAGTCGGCCGCCTCCAGCGGCGCCAACAGCCAGGCCAGCAGATACACCACGATCCCGAATCCGAATGCTGCCGCGAGCACGACGAATGCAATCCGCACCGTCAGCGGCTCGATGCCCAGGTGGTGACCGATCCCCGCGGCGACCCCGGCGATCACGCGGTCGCTGCGGCTGCGCTCCAGGCGCGGGCGCGGCGTCCCCACCAGATCGCCGCCTCCCCGCCGCATCCCAACCTGCGCCATGGCCGCATGTTCCCACACCTCCGGGACGCGGACGATCGGGGATGACCCTGAGCCCAACCGGCGCCGGGTCAGGGTCATTTCAGGGTGCTCCCCGATGGGCAGCGGTACGGCGGTGGCCCATCATCGCGGCCATGACGAGCCAGGACACCAACCGCACCCACGCCCCGGGCCGGCTCCTGCGGCGACGCACGGCCGATCGGGTGATCGGCGGCGTGGCGGGAGGACTGGGCGACTACTTCAACGTCGATCCGCTGCTCTTCCGCATCGGGTTCGTTGGGCTGATCATCTTTGGCGGTGCCGGGCTGGTGCTGTACATCATCGGCTGGCTGCTCCTTCCGGCCGAGGGGCAGGACGTCTCGATGGCCGAAGGCTTCCTCCGGCGGCTGGCGCTGACGCCGCGACGGATCGGCTGGGTTGCGCTGGCAGTGATCGTCTTCCTCCTATTCACCAGCGCCATGAACAGTGGTGGCTCGTACTCCCTTAACGAAGGTCCCCTCGGGATTCCGGGGGCCTTCTGGGCGCTGGGCGTCATGGTGGCCGGAGTCCTGTTGCTTCGCCGTCACGAGGCGGTTCCGGCTGGGGCGCCCGAATCCGCCGCCGCAGCGCAGTCGCGCGCTGCACCCTTGCGTGCCGCCCCGCGCCCCCGGTCGCCGTTGGGCTGGTACGTGGTCGCCGCGATGTTGGTGGGTACCGGCCTGCTTGCCCTCGTCGGCCGGGCAGCCGACGTGGAGGTCAGCCCGGGCCAGTTCTTCGGAGTCGCGCTGGCCGTCATCGGCATTGGCCTGGTGATCGGTGCCTGGTGGGGGCGCGCCAGGATCCTGATTCTGCTCGCGATCCTGCTGGCGCCTCTCGCCGTGACCGCTAGTTTCGTGACCGCACCGCTCGAGGGCGGAATTGGCGCCCCGCGCTTCACACCCGCCAACGCCGCCGAGCTGCGTGACGAGTACCGCCTCATGAGCGGGACGCTGACGGTGGACCTGTCCGAGCTGAGCGTCGGCACGCGATCGGTCGACATCGGCGCCAGCGTCGCCGTCGGCCAGCTCGTGGTCATCCTGCCGCGCGACGCGTCAGTCGAGCTGCGCGCGCGGGCCGGGGCCGGGCAGGTGACCATCTTCAATGACTACGACGTCGGCACAAGCCTGGACGATGTCTACGTCCGCCATCACAAGACCGGAACGACCTACATCCTCGACCTCGAGGTCGGCATCGGGGAAGTGCTCGTCATCACCAACATCGGTGGGGACTACTGATGGCGCGCCATCCGGTCGACCTGCTCTCGTTCAGCGCTGGGGTGCTCGTGCTGGCGCTTGGGCTCCTGCTCCTCACCGGCGGCCTGGAGGGGCTGCGGCTGGAGTGGGCGGGGCCGGTTGTGGCGATCGGCCTGGGCGTGTTGATCCTCGTAGCGGCACGACCGCAGCCCGAGCCAAAGGACGAGCCAGCCCCGACCGACGAGGCATGAGCGCCGAGCTGGTCCTCGAGGCTCACGCGCTCGCCAAGCGCTACGGGCGGCGAACCTGGGCGCTGACCGGGATCGACCTGGCCATCCCGCAGGGCGGCATCACGGCCCTGGTCGGGCCGAACGCAGCTGGCAAGTCGGCGGTGGCGAGCACCGCACTGGCGGTCTTCGTTGTAGGGCGGAGGCGCCCGGGTTAGACGGCTGTCGCCCGGGTTGGCACACGGCTGTCGCCCGGGTTGGCACACGGACTGCGGCCCGTGTTCCCCTGCGCGCCGGAATGTTCCGCCCGGTGGACCTAACGATCAACCAT
>JBBEBK010000162.1:0-1780 GCA_040882375.1 Chloroflexota bacterium | reverse complement strand
GTCATGGAGATGAGCGACTCGCCCGAACCCACGAAGACCTCGTCGATGATGCCGTACGCCTTCGCCTCCTCGGCCCCCAGGTAGTAGTCGCGGTCGGAGTCCTGGCGGACCTTCTCGGGCGTCTGGCCGGTGTGGTCGGCCAGGATCCTGGTCAGCCGCTCGGTCAGGTGCATCACCTCGCGCACCTGGATCTCGACGTCGGGCGTGTTGCCGCGGAACCCGGCCGATCCCTGGTGGATCATGATCCGGCTGTTGGGCAGCGCAAACCGCTTGCCCTTGGCTCCGGCTGCCAGCAGGACCGATGCCATGCTCGCCGCCTGGCCGATGCAGATGGTGCTCACCGGCGCCTTGAGGTACTGCATCGTGTCGTAGATCGCCAGCCCGCTGGTGACCACGCCGCCGGGCGAGTTGATGTACAGGCTGATGTCCTTGGTCGGGTCCTCGCTCTCCAGGAAGAGGAGCTGGGCGATCACCAGGTTGGCGATGTGATCCTCGATCGCGTCGCCGAGGAAGATGATCCGCTCCTTGAGGAGCCGTGAGTAGATGTCGAAGGCTCGCTCGCCGCGAGCGCTCGACTCGATGACCATCGGGACCAGCATGCGTCTACTCCGTGGTGTCGTTGGATTCGGAGGCCGATTCCGCCGACTTTGCCGCGGAGGTATCGGTCCCGAGTGCACGATCGATCAGGGTGTCCACCAGTGTACGGTTGCGCAGGGTCATGCGCAGGTACGAGCGACCACGGCGGGAGGTCAGGTACTCCGAGAGGCGCGGCTCATCCCCGTAGCGCGCGAGCTGCGAGGCGACCTCGGCGTCGATCTCGGCATCGCTGGCATCGATCCCCTCCTTCTCGGCGATCGCCGACAGGACGAGCAGCGTCTTCACCCGCCGGCTCGCCGGCTCGCGGAGTTCGACGGCCAGCTCCTCGGGCGACTGGCGCGCCATCTCGAGGTACTGCTCCATCCCGATCCGCTGCTGGGCAAGCCGGTTGCGCAGCTCGTCGCGCATGATCTCGATCTCGTTGGCGATCATCACCTCGGGGAGCTCGACCGTCGCGTTGGTCGTGGCAAAGTCGATGATCCGGTCGGCGAAGTGGTGGCGCGCGTCGTCCGCGCCGCGCTTCTCCAGGGCATCGCGGATCTCCGCGCGCAACTCGTCCAGCGCGTTCAGGTCGCCGACGCTCTTGGCGAATTCGTCGTCGAGCTCGGGTAGGATCCGCTCCCGGAGGTCGAGCAGTGTCACCTGGAAGTGGGCACGCTTGCCGCGAAGCTCCTCGACCCGGTAATCGTCGGGGAAGGAAATCTCGAAGCCCTTCTCTCCGTCGATGGTCATCCCCACAATCTGGTCCTCCCAGCCGGGGATCATGCGGTCCTCGCCGATGATCAGCGGCAGCCGATCGGACGACCCGCCGTCGAACGGCTCGCCGTCGATGGTGCCCACGAACTTCACCGCCGCGACGTCCCCCTTGGCAGCGCCTCGGCCATCCGCCGGGCGCAGGGTGGATTGCTGCTCACGCAGGTCGGTGATCACCGCCTCGGTCTGCTCATCGGTGACGTTGACCGGCTCAAGGGTGAAGGGAAAGCCGGTATACGCGCCGAGCTTCACCTCGGGGCGCACCGCCACGGTCGCCGTGAAGCGAACCGCGCTGCCCTCGACCACTGTGGCGGGGTCCAGGTCCACGTCCGGCTGGTCGAGCGGGATGATGGTCGACTGGTTCAGAGCGGCGTCGTACGAGTCGTTGATCAGGTGCTCGACCGCCTCGGCGATCACGGCCGCGCGACCC
>JBBEBK010000161.1:0-11056 GCA_040882375.1 Chloroflexota bacterium | reverse complement strand
CCCCGGCGCTGACCGCCCCAACCAGCGCCCCGATGCCAGCCACCGCGCCGATGGCGCCCACCACCCGTCCACGGTGCCGGTCATCGGTCTGCGTCTGCTGAAGGGTGGTGATGGCCGCCCCCATGGCCGCGCCGGGAACACCCACGATCACCAGCATCACGAGCGCCGGACCGATGTGCGGGAAGAGGACCGGGTAGGTGAAGAGCACCAGGTCGATCGCCCCGAACATGAGCGCGCCGCCGATCAGCAGTGGCAGCGGCCGGAGGCGCGTCCCGAGCCGCGCGATCACCAGCGCACCGGCCAGCCCGCCGATCGCCTGGGTGGAGAGGACCCAGCCGTACCCGGTGCTGTCGGAGCGCAGCGCGTCCACGACCCAGGGCACGAAGAGGGCACTGGTCAACCCCTCACCGATGGCGGTGATCAGGGCGAAGACCAGGAGGGCGCGGAGCACCGGCTCCCCGGCCACCACGCGCAGGCCATCACGCCACTCTCGGGCCAGCCGGCGCCAGGCGGATAGCGCCTGATGCTCCAAGGAGGCGGGGTCGTGGACCGGAACCGGCATCGGTCCGGGACGGATCAGGGCAAGCAGGCCAGCGGAGGCGACAAAGGAGATCGAATCCACAACCCCTACCGCAGCAAGCCCGCCCGCCGCCACGATCACTCCTCCGAGAGCGGGTCCGATCAGCCGGGCGAGGTGACGCCCAACGCCGCTCAGCGCGTTGGCGGTGAGCAGTTCGTCCTTGCCGCCGGCGAGCAGGGAAGGCATCAGCGCCACCTGTGCCGGGCTGAAGAGCTGCGACAGGCTGCTCTCGACCACCAGCACCGCGTAGGCGACCCACAGCCCCAGCTCGCCCACCAGCAACAGCGGGAGCAGGCTCACCGCCTGGAGCAGGTTGACGACCACCATCAGGCGACGCCTGTCCCATCGGTCCACGAAGACCCCGGCCACCGATCCGAGCAGGATCGACGGCACGAGGAACGCGAGCACCATGCCGGCCGATGCAAGCGTGGAGCCGGTCAGGCGGTAGATCTCGAACGGCAGGCCGACAAACAGCACGAAGTCGCCCAGCATCGAGACCAGACCGCCGAACCAGAGCAGCGCGTAGTTGCGCTGACGAAGGACCGCGAGCATCAGGTGGCCGGCGTCAGCCGGGCGGCCAGGTCATGGGGCGACCGCCGAGCAGGTGGAAGTGCAGGTGGAAGACGCTCTGCCCTGCGTCCGCCCCCACGTTGCTCACGATCCGGTAATCGTCCACGCCCACCTCCCGCGCGACCGAACGAAGCGCACCGAAGAGGGCGGCCAACAGATCGCCGTCGGCGTGGGTCAGGCTGGCAGCGGACGCGACATGCCGGCGCGGGATGGCCAGGACGTGCGTCGGCGCGTGCGGGTTGATATCGCGAAAGACGATCACCTGCTCATCCTCGAAGACGCGGTCGGACGGAATCTCGCCCGCTGCGATCCGGCAGAAGAGGCAATCGGCCTGGTAGGTTGGGTCGCGATCGGCCATGCGCGCAGCCTAGGCGAAGTCGCCGGTCCGCGACAAGATGGCCGCCGCCACAGCGACGGCCACCGTCTCCGAGCGCAGGATGCGCGGCCCCAGCCCGGCGATCGCCAGTCCCGCCCGCTCCGCAGCTGCGACCTCGTCGGGGCCGAACCCTCCCTCCGGACCGATGAAGATGCCGGGCGGCGGACCCATCGCGGTCAGCCGCTTCCCGTCGTGCCGCTCGAAGAGCAGGACCGCTCCGGGCGCGGCGGACCTGAGCGCCTCTGCGTAGGGGATTGGTGCGGCGACCTGCGGCACGACCCCCCGCTCCGACTGCTCCGCCGCCTCGCGCGCGACGGCCCGCAGCCGCTCCAGGCGTCGCGGTGAAAGGTCCCGGGCCACGCATCGTTCGCTGATGAAGAGGTTGAAGCTCGCGATCCCCAGCTCCGTCCCATGGCGGATGACCGGCTCCAGGTGATCGCCGCGCAGGAGAGCCTGCCAGACGGTGAGACGGTGACTCGGCTCGCCGCCGGCGGCCCGCCGCTCCACGACGACGCAGTCGGCGGCCTCGAGCCTGGCCCGTACCTCACCGCCGAGCCCGTCGAGCAGCAACACCTCGTCCCCATCGCGGAGCCGGAGGACGCGGATCACCTGGTGAGCGATCTTGACTGGCAGCGGGAAACGGTCGCCCGCCAGCGCTTCCGGAACGACGAAGAACCGATGCATGCGTTGCAGCCTACCTAAAGGGGTGGCGTTCGACCCGGCCAGATTCTTACGGGAGCCGCAGTATGCGGGCTGGAACGCTGAAATCGGGCCGCTGTGCAGGATGACAGCCGCGTCCGGCGGCTCAGCGGCGCTTCACCGCGGATACTGCGGCTGTGGGCCGACAAATGTCAGATTCGCCCCCGTCGCAGGCGGAGCGAAACCCACTCACCGTCGTCGAGGCGCTCCTCGACGACGAAACCGGCGGACGAGAGCTCGGACAGGACCTCATACGCGCGCCCCTCGATGATCCCGCTGGCCAGCAGCGTTCCACCGGGAGCGACGTGCGCGGCCAGTTGAGGAGCCAGCTCCACCAGCACGGCCGCCACCAGGTTGGCCAGCACCAGCGGGTGGGGCTCCCCGGCCGGCCGAGGCGGGAGCGTCCCGGCGACCGCCCTGACCCGATCGGCCAGCCCGTTGGCCGCGGCGTTGGCGAGCGTCGCCTCCACCGCCACCGGATCGGTATCGAGGCAGTCGGCGCGCTGCGCGCCGAGGCGCAGCGCCGCGAGGGCCAGGATCCCCGAGCCGGAGCCGACGTCCAGGACGCGCGAGGGCATCGGGGAGATCGCCTGCAGGAGCGTGAGGCAGCCGCGCGTCGTCGGGTGCAGACCGGTGCCGAAGGCCATCCCTGGGTCCAGGCGCAGAGCCACTTCATCGGGCGCAATCGGTTCCTCCAGCCAGGACGGCACGATCACCACCCGGCCGATCCGCTGCGGCACGTAGTCGCGCTTCCAGGCCTCGGCCCAGTCGGACTCGTCGACCGAGCGGACCCGCAACTCGCTGACCGGGCGCAGGCCAAAGGCCTGCAGGTGCCAGAGCGCGCGTTCGGTGGCCTCGACCGCAGCGGGAGCGGCGTCGTCCTCGGGCAGGTGCGCCGTGATCTCGTACGGCGCGGTCGGGTCCTCGCGAGCAGACAGCTCATCGTTCGGGTCGCGGATGAGGCGGGTGGGTCGAACGGCGGCGCCCCGTCCCAGGCGACCGAAGATCTCGCTGACCGGCTCGACCGCCTCCACGTCGACCTCGACGGTCAGCTCCAGCCAGCGCACCTCGGGTTGCGGCCGATCAGCCGAACAGGTCGCGCAGCCGGTCGACCAGGCTCGGGCCGCCCTTGGGCAGGACCGCCGGGCCGCTCACCTCGTCGAGCTGCTTGAGGAGCTCGCGCTCCTTCTTTGATGCCTTGGGTGGAACGACGACCGTCACGATCACGTGCAGGTCGCCGCGGCCCACGCCGCGCAACCGCGGCACGCCCCGGCCCCGCAGGCGAACCTCGGTCCCGCTCTGGGTCCCGGCCGGGATCTGGACCTCCTCGCTGCCCTCGACGGTGGGGACGGTCAGGGTGGCCCCCAGCGCGGCCTGCGGGAAGCTGACCGGCAGCTCGTGGTAGAGCTCGGTCCCGCGGCGCACGAGCATCGGGTGCTCCTTCACTGTGACCGCAACGTACAGGTCACCGGCCGGCCCGCCGCGTGGCCCTGCCTCTCCCTGGCCTTCGAGGGCGATGCGCTGTCCGGAGTCGATGCCCGCGGGGACAGTCACGGTCAGCTTGCGTTCCTCGCGGACACGTCCATCGCCGCGGCAGGTGGTGCACGGCGTGGTCACGATCTGCCCCTCGCCATTGCAGCGGGGGCAGGCCGTGATGTTCACCATCTGGCCCAGGATCGTCTGGCTCACTCGCCGCCGCTCGCCGCTGCCCTTGCACTCCGGGCAGGTCTCGCGCTGACTGCCCGGCTCGGCCCCGCTCCCCTCGCAGACGGTGCAGCCGACCAGGACCGGGAAGTGGATCTCCCTGGTAACGCCACTGACCGCCTCGGCGAACTCGATGGTCAGGTCGTAGCGCAGGTCCGCTCCGGCCACCACGCGTCGCCGCTGCCGCGACCCCGCCGGCGAGCCGCCGAAGAAGGCGTCGAAGATATCGCCGAACGGCCCAAAGCCGCCGCCCGCTCCGCCCCCGGCTCCGGCACTTGCCCCGTCCACCCCGGCGTGTCCGAACATGTCGTACGCGCCTCGACGCTGCCGATCACCCAGCACGCGATACGCCTCGTTCAGCTCCTTGAAGCGCTCTTCCGCCCCGTGGCTGCCATCGATATCGGGGTGGTGCCGCTGGGCGGCGCGACGGAACGCGCGCTTGATCTCCTCGTCGGAGGCATCGCGCTGCACGCCCAGCACTTCGTAGTAATCGCGCTTCACCGCCATGGCGGCCGGATTATACCGATTGGCACTCGGAACCTACGAGTGCCAGCGGATTGTCGCTGTTAGCATCCCGACCGATGCCTCCCTCGCCGCTCGCCGACCTCCGGATCTCGGCCGCACACGCCCGCCGCTTTCTTGTGCGCCGCCACCTGCTCGACCCGCCGCGTTCACTGCCCGCGGAGCCGGAATCGGTCCTGCGCGTGATTGACCGGCTGGGTAGCCTGCAGTTCGACCCGCTGGAGGTGCCCGGCGCCCGAAACCACGATCTCGTGCTGCATGCGCGGATCGCCGGCTATCGGCGTGACTGGTGTGACCGATGGCTCTACGCGCCGCCCGAGGAGCGGCGCCTGATCGAGCTCTACAACAAGAGCCTCAACATCCTGCCGATGGCGGAGCTCCCCTACTTCCGCTTCGCCTGGGAGCGCTGGCGCGACCACTACGAGAACGGGGTCCTGCGCGAGCACGCCGACCTGGTGACGACCGTCCTGGAGCGCATCGGGCGCGACGGTCAGCTCTCGACCGATGCCTTCCGCCACATCGATCATCGGATCGAGTGGTGGTGGGACGCCACCGGTGCAACCAGCACGCGCGCCGCCAAGGCGGTGATGGAGGCGCTGTTCGTGGTTGGCCGGCTGGGGATCGCCCGACGCGAGGGGAGCCGCCGCCACTACGACCTGATGGAGCGACTGGTGCCCGCCGACCTGCTCGCCCAGCGGGCCGATGTGCACGAGCAGCGTCGCCATCGGCTGCTGAGCCGCCACCGGGGCGTGGGGCTGATGGCGGTGGGCGGAGCCGGCGAGCTGGTGAACGGCACCGGCAGCGCCGCCGAGCGTGCGGAGATCACCGACGCCCTGATCGCGGACGGCGCCCTGATCCCGGTTGCGGTCGAGAGCGAGCGCGCGACGCGGCACCTCCTAGCCGAGGAACTCCAGATCCTGAAGGCGACCAGTGACGCGAGTACCGCATCGCCATCGGTCTCCTTCCTGGCTCCCCTGGATCCGCTGATGTGGGATCGCCGCCTGGTCAAGAGCCTGTTCGGGTTCGAGTACACCTGGGAGGTCTACACCCCGGCCGCCAAGCGCCGTTTCGGCTACTACGCCCTGCCGATCCTGTTCGGGGACCGGCTCATTGGTCGGATCGAGCCGCGGCTGACGCGTGGCGATCGGACCCTGCGGATTGCCGGCATCTGGTTCGAGGACGGCGTCGCACCGATGGAGGAGCCGGACTTCGTTCCAGCCCTGCGGAGTGCGCTGGAGGCCTATCGGCGCTTCGTGGGGGCGCGGTCGGTCACATGGCCGCGCACAAGACCGGGGCGCGATCTAGCCGGGGCTCTCCGACGGGGATGATGCCGGCGGCGGCTCGTCGAAGGTGAGCGAGCCGTCGGCGTCCTGGTGCCAGGTGCCGCTCTTGAGCTGCAGGATCGACCCGCCGGTGAATTCGAACTGGTAGGTTCCGCCGGTCAGCTCGTCGCAGATCGCCGGCGAGCTGGCGTTCCGCGAGCTGCTGAACACGACGATGCGGTCGGTGGCCGCCAGGACCGCGCGGCCCCAGTCGGGGAATTCGATATCGAACGTGATGACCGGGTTCTCCGACGTGAAGAGATCCCCGTACATCAAGCCGCCGCACGTGACCTCGGCGACGGGAACCCGGTTCTCGACGAGGCTCGCCGTGTAGGTCGCGATCGTCCCGTCCCCCGCTCGCAGCGTGCCGGTGTACTCGCGGCTGAGGCCGCCCGCGACTGGCGTGTAGAGCGCCGGGCCAGCGTCCACCACGTTGGAGTAGGCGGTGGGGAAGCCGCTCGGGTAGGCGGTCAGCACGATTGGGCTGGGGCTCGGCGTCGGTCGGAGGGTCGCCGGGGTGCTGCTCTGCGAGGCCGACGGCGCAGACGAGCACGCGGCTGCGAGCGAGGCCACCAGGACACTCGCCAGAAGGCGCGTGACGAGCCGGTTTGCACGCAGGATCAGGCAACCTCCGACACTGCGATATCCGGGAGATTCTAGAAGCCGATGGCCGATGCGCCCACCCACCCGGAGGTCCTGCCCATCACGAGTCTGCAAAATCGACGATCACCGGAGCATGGTCCGATGGGATGCCGGGATACGAGGACGGCTTGCGGGCCTCGCGGTCGCGCTCGGCGCGAACGGCACGAGCCGCCAACGGCTCGGTCACGTAGACGTGGTCAATGCGCATCCCCAGGTTCTTGTGGAAGTTCCCCGCCCGATAGTCCCACCAGGTGAAGTAGCCGGACTCCGGATGGAATCTGCGTACCACGTCGACCAGGCCCCAGTCCCGCATCCGCGCGACCGCCCTCCGCTCCGGCTCCGAAACGTGGGTTCCCCCGTTGGCCGCGGCCGGGTCGTAAACGTCGTCGTCGGCCGGCGCAACGTTGTAGTCGCCGCACACCGCCAGCGGCGATGCCGGATCGCAGGCATCGGTCAGCCAGCGGTTGAGGTGCTCGAGCCAGGCGAGCTTCGCGTCGTAGAACTCTGAACCGACCACCCGCCCGTTCGGCACGTAGATGCTCGCCACGCGGACTCCGCCGCAGGTGGCGGCCAGGAAGCGGCCGCCCTCATCGGTCCAGCCCTCGGCTGCCGGCAGTCCGGCCTGGGTATTTGCGAGGCCGATTCGCGATGCGATCGCCACGCCGTTCCACTGGCCCAGCCCGTGGTGCGCGACCTCGTAGCCCAGGGCGCGGAAGTCAAGTTCCGGGATGGCCGTGTCGGCGAGCTTGGTCTCCTGCATGCACAGGACGTCCGGCTGCACCGCCTCGAGCCAGGCCAGCACCCGTTCGAGGCGGGCCTTCAGCGAGTTGACGTTCCAGGTCGCGAGGCGCATCGGAGCGATTATCCTCGACACCGATGACTCCGACCTTCGCCACCTACGGCGCCCAGAGCATGACCGCGCCCCTGCGCGACATCCTCGTGCACCGCCCCGATGCCGCGTTCGGCGCGGCCTTCAACGATCCCGCGCACGGCTTCCTGCACCCGGTCGACCTGGCGGCCGCGCAGCGTGAGCACGACGCCTTTGTCGAGGTGCTGACCGGCCTCGGTGTGCGCGTCCACGTGCTCGCCGGCGACGCCGGCCCCGACCTTGTCTACACCTTTGACCCACTGCTCGTCACCGACCGCGGCGCCATCCCGCTGCGACCCGGCAAGCGGAACCGGCTCGGTGAGGCCGCGCTCCTCGAGGCGTGGGCGACCGCCGCCGGGATCCCGACGCTGGGACGGATCGAGGCGCCGGGTACCATCGAGGGTGGCGACACGTTCTGGCTGCGGCGCGATCTGCTGTGCATCGGGCGGTCGCTGCGTACCAACGACGCGGGAGCCCGGCAGTTGGCCGCGCTGGTGGGCGGTGACGTGCGCACGTTCGACGTTCCGTACTGGCGTGGCGACGACGAACTGGTGCACCTGCTGTCGGTCATCTCCCCGGTCACCGATGACCTGGCGGTGGTCTATCTGCCACTCTTGCCCGCCGGACTGTGGGAGCTGCTGCGCGAGCTGGGTGTTCGCACCATTGCCGTGCCCGATGCGGAGTACCCGACCCTCGGCTGCAATGTCCTGGCGGTGCGCCCCGGGGTGCTGGTCATGGCCGAGGGCAATCCGGTCACGCGACGCGCCCTGCAGGACGCCGGCTGCGAGGTGTACACCTACCCGGCAGGCGAGATCGGGGTCAATGCCTCAGGCGGCCCGACCTGCATGGGACGACCTATACTCCGCGCCTGATGCTCAAGGAATTCCGCGACTTCATCTTGCGCGGCAACGTCGTCGACCTCGCGGTCGGCATCGTCATCGGCGCCGCCTTCGGCGCAATGGTGACCTCCTTCGTCGGCAATGTGCTGACCCCGCTGCTCGGACTGTTGAGGGTTCCGGATTTCTCGACGCTCTCGTTCTCGGCCGGCGAATCGGAGGTCGCTTACGGGCTCTTCCTGAACGCGCTGATCACCTTCGTGCTCATTGCCGCGGCGATCTTCTTCTTCGTCGTCAAGCCCGTGAACCACATGAACACGCGGCTGCGAAAAGGCGAGCCCGAGCCTGCGCCGACCATCAAGGCCTGCCCCTTCTGCGCCACCGATATCCCCTTCGCCGCCACCCGCTGCCCGCACTGCACGAGCCAGCTCAGCTAACCTCTGCTCGAGCCGCATGACGAAGAAGGCGCCCCGCAGGGCGCCTTCTCATTGGTCCCGGCTCGCATCGGGATAAGCCCGATGCCACCGGAGTCGCGGTGGGTCGCCTTACGGCAGGGTCACCTCGATCCAGCCGTTGTATGCGCTCTGCAGGTGCCCGGCATCGCTCCAGCCCGCGGCACCCTCGGTGGGGTCGAAGAACGCCAGGCCGACATGCGCGGTGCCCCCGCTGACAAACTGGGCATCCTGCGGATCGCCGGTCTGTAGGGGCCGTGAGAACTCGAAGATCCACGTTCCATCGGCACCGGCGCCCGACGCCCGAGAACTGTGCTCCCATACGCCGGTCAGACTGTTCTCGGCGGAATCGTTGACGAGGTCTCCACCGCCGTCATCCTCACGGACCTCCGGCCTCGTGGCGTACTCGTCGTCGAGGTTGCAGGCAGGATCGTCGCCCCCGGCCACGTCCGAGCCGCCGGACGTGGTGCCCGGAGCGCAGTCGAGCTCCCAGTGCCAGATGTCAACCATCCCGAGGCTCACGTCGAGGTCGGGCTCCTCGGCGCCCATGTGTGGCGCGGCGGGGTCGTCGACCTGGAACTGGACCGCCACGGACGCGGACAGGTTGTGGTCGGCGGGGTCGTAGACGAAGCCGCCGGGGACTTCCAGCAGGACATAGATGTAGTCGGCGTCGGTGGCGACCTTGAAGGTGACGTCGATCGGATCGACGGGGTCGAAGTCGATGTCAGCTGCCACTTCGGGGGGAAGCTCGTCGAGGCGGATCTGCTCCAGGTTTACGGTCGCGCCCTCGATGGCGCTCCAGTCGGAATCGTCACCGTCCACGGTGATCGTTGCGGAGGCGGCCGTGAAGAAGATCATCGGCTCGTCTTCGTGCATGCTGGCACTTGCAGACGGTTCAACCGAGACGGGATTGAACGATGGCTCGGCCATCGAGGACGGTTCGGCAGTTGACGAGGGGCTCGCGCTGGAACAGGCGGCGGCAACGAGGGCCGCCGCAGCGAGGCCGGCGATCAGTCGAATCCGCAGGCTGGGCATGGTCACTCCTCTTGTACTAGGGGGATGAGCTGGGCGTGGGCGACGCGGCGGAGGGCTCCCTCCGGAGCGCCTGGAGGAAGGCGTGGAGCGCCTCCAGATCGTCGTCGCTGAACATCTCCTCGGGAAAGACCGGCATGCCCTTGGGCCCGGTCTCGAAGGCATGCCGGAAGTCCGAAACGGTCAGGTCGTCGACGTTGAGGCTGGGGCCGACGACGCCTCCCTGGTTCGCCAGGCCGTGACACGTCACGCAGCTGGCGCCAATGAAGAGGAGGCGGCCACGCTCCTCGGGATTGTCGGTCGTGAGCAGTCCGGGGTCAGCGAGACCGAAACCCTCGAAGTTGGCCTGCTCGCCAACGTAGCCGATCGGCGTTCGGTCAAAACCCTCCGGACGAACATTGGCATGGGTCTCGGGGCTACGCGCAATGACCCCCACCACCAGCCCGAAGCCCAGGCCGCTGATCGTCGCCGCAAGGACGACCGGCACGAAGAAACGGTTCACCGCGGTCCATTACCTTCGGGAGGCACGTCTGCACCACCAGCGCGGGCGATCGCCACAAGGCGGAACGACACACGCAGCAGGATCAGCCATACGCTGCCGAGCACGAGCATCAGGAGGCCAGGGTTGATACCCGGGATGTCGACACCGCCAGCCGATCGGACCAGTTGCGTGCCGCCGGCGACGTCGAAGGTGGCGACTACCGACTCGACGGTTGTCGCGCCGGGTGCCAGGTAGTCCATTCGCACCTGGTGGAGCCCGGTCGTGCGCGGCTCATACCTGAGCGATGCGACACCGGCATCGTCGGTCACGGCCCGCCCGATCAGGGCGTGTCCCTCCACCCCCGCGAACGACATGTGGAGGTAGTAGGTCACCATGGTCCCCGACAGCGGAGCCCCACCGGGCGTGTGGAGGTCGATCGCCAGCGGGACGATCTCGCCAACCGCCCCGGCACTCGGCATCGACGTGCGCACGGTCACGTGCGACGCGACTGCGGGGGCCGCAAGTGCAACCGTCAGCGCTCCAACGGCCACGAGGACCAGGGCAGCCCGGACGGTCTGCCGGATTGTGGCGTTCATGAGTAGGTTCCTCCACTGGGTGCTGGCATCTCCGGGACTGCGGGAGAGGTGACCTCGAACGCCGAGACGGTTGCCTCGTGATCTTCGGCGACCTCCCAGACCGCGATGATCGGGAAGAGCTTGGTGAACAGGGTGATCAACAGCGCAAAGAGCGCCAGGCCTCCGGCCAGGATCGACCATTCAACCCAGGTGGGGGCATAGTCGGCCGGGGCGTACGGCATGAGGGGAACGCGCAGTCCGGAGACGACGATGACGTAGCGCTCGATCCACATGGCAACCGTGACGAGGATTGCCGCCGCCACGATGCCGCGGGTATTGCGCGTCGCCGGGAAGAGGACGATCGCGATGGGACCGAAGAGGCCGCCGATCAGGTAGA
>JBBEBK010000160.1:0-11231 GCA_040882375.1 Chloroflexota bacterium | reverse complement strand
AGATTGTGTGGTGACGGCAGCCCCTGGGCGATCAGGCTCGACTCGAGCCCCACCACGGCGCGCCCGTCGTGGAGCGCCGCGGCCACCTCGTCGGCGACCCACAGGCGATCGATCGCGGTCATGCCCCGCCCCCGGTCTCTCCGGCGACGCTGCCCTGCGCACCTCGCACCCGCGAGACGAGGCCGCCGAGCCGGGAGCCGGCCTCCATCGCGGCGCGGAGCGCGGCAACGTCCGGCGGCCAGGCAACGTCGAGGAGGCGGCCGATCAGGCCGGCTGCATACGCGTCACCGGCGCCGGTGGCATCGACCACCGGCACGGCCGGGTCCTGCGCCGGCACCGACAGGGCGAAGCCACGGCCGGCGGCGGAGGAGCCGAGTGCGCCGCCGGTGACCACCACGATCGCGTCGGGGAAGGTGCCGGCCAGGGCGTCCGCCGCTGCGGGGAGGGACGGCAGATTTCGCGCGAGGAGGGCGCCGGCCTCGTCGCGACTCAGGACCAGCAGCCGGACGCCGGCCGCCTCGATCCGAGCCCGGACTCGGCGCGCACGATCCGGGTCGTCAGGAAGCGAGCCGCCGCCCATGCTGACGCGAACGGCGGCCGGCAGCGCGCCAAGCAGCGCGGCCAGCGCGTCGCCGGTGGCGTCGTCGGCGAGCGGGTAGCCCGAGCAGTGGACCCACTCGGCGCCCGCAACTGCCGAGCCGATGGGTCGCGAGTCGAGCGTCACGCGGTCCGAGAGCATCGCCCGCTCGCCGGCAGCATCGAGCAGCGCGACGACCGTCCCGCTGCGATCGGCCGGCAGGCGGGCAAGGGCGACCCCCTCGGCCTCGAGCGCGGACGCCAGCAGCTGACCGGCCGCGTCGTCGGCGATCGCCGCGGCCAGGCGGACGCCGATGCCGGCACGGGCAAGGCGGACAGCCACGTTTCCCCCCTGGCCACCTGGGCCGAGGCTGATCTGGGCGGGGACGTCGCCGCCTACAATCGGCGGCGCATCGGTCCGAGCGGTGACATCCAGGGTGCAGTCACCCACCACCGCGACCCGCATCAGTGAACCGGCGTCGTCGGCCGGCCCCTCACCAAGGCCTCCGGGTGGCGTAGCCCTCATCGGTGCGGTGCCAGAAGGCAACCCGGGCGTCAGCCAGCCGCCAGCAGAGCCACACCACTTCGCCGTCGCGCTCTCCCGGGAAGTCGACCAGGCCCATCTCGACATCCCGGAGCTCGACTCCCAGCTCAGCGAGGTGCAGGAGCAGGGTCCGCATCCCCTCGCGGATGTCGGACACCTCGGCCTCGCGGCGGCCCGCTGCGGTCGCGGCGGCGGGATCGCCGTTGGCGTCCAGCTGCCGATGCATGTCGGCGTGCGATGCGTCCAGCCGACGCTGCTCGACGGCGAGCTGAAGGAGGACGGCACGCACCTGGGGCACCAGGGCATTCGCCTCGTCGATGGTGTAGCTGGGAGGACCGTCCGGCATGGCGGCCCGATGGTAGCAGCACCCTCCGTGGCGGCCGGCTCTGCTAGCATCGGGCCCAGCTTCGGCTGCGGGCCTGCTCCGCGCCGCGACGGCGCCCGCCTCAGCAGGAGGGCCATCACCGATGGCCACGGAGACGCGCGGCCAGCGCGGCGCCAACGACGAGGACCCGCCCAGCGGGCTCGACCCGTACACCGAATTCGACGACTTCGATCTTCCCGCCTACGTCGGTCGCACCAGCTTCCAGAAGCTCCCCGAGCTGACCGATGCCGATGCGCTGCGGGCGCGGCGTCCCGATGTGGCGATCGTCGGCGCGCCACTCGACGACGGGGTGAGCCACCGTCCCGGCGCCCGCTTCGGTCCACGTGCCATCCGCGCCGCCACCTACCACTCCGGGTCGCCGAACTCACTCCAGCTCGGGATCCAGCCCTTCGAATGGATCGACGTGGTCGATGCCGGCGACGCACCGGTCGTGCCGGCCAACCTGGAGCGCGGGCACGAAGTGATCCGCCGCAAGGTGCTCGAAGTCGCGACCGCCGGCGCCATCCCGATCGTGCTCGGTGGCGACCATTCGATCACCTACCCATCGGCCTCGGCGGTGGCCGAGGCGGTCGCCCCGCGCCGGCTCGGAATCGTGCACTTCGATGCCCACGCCGACACTGCCAACAGCACCTGGGGCGTGCTCCGCTCGCACGGCACGCCGATGCGGCGGTTGATCGAATCCGGCGCCGTGGACGGGCGCAACTTCGTGCAGATCGGCCTGCGAGGCTACTGGCCGCCGCCCGAGACAGTCGAGTGGATGCGCGATAACGGACTGCGCACCCACTTCATGACCGAGATCGAGGAGCGGGGCGCGGAGGCGGTCGTGGCCGACGCCATCGCCGAGGCGCTCGACGGTCCGGATCTCATCTACCTCTCGGTCGACATCGACGTCCTCGACCCGGGGATGGCGCCGGGCACCGGCACCCCCGAGCCGGGAGGCTTGCTCACCCGCGAGCTGCTGCGTGCGATCCGCCAGGTGGTCAGCTCAGTCGAGCTGGCCGGCATGGATGTCGTTGAGGTGGCACCCGCCTATGACGTGAGCGAGATCACGGCGGCGGCCGCGCACCGATGCGTGATGGAGGCGATCAGCGCCCTGGCTGCCAGGCGACGTGACGCCGGGGGCGATCCACGACCGAGCGGGCGCTCGAGGGACGGCTAGCCCGTCACCGTGAAGGACGCCTCGGCCGCGGGCTCGCCGTTGCGGTCGATCCGGATGGTGTAGTTCCCCGGCGCGAGCCCGCCGAATCGGAAACGGCCCCAGGCGCTACAGGAGTCGTCGCAGCCGATCGCACCCAGCGACAGGCTGCCGTTACCGGCAGTCGCGCCGGAAGCGTTCACGATGGCGACGCCGAGGATGTCTTCGCCGTTGCCCTTCCGGACGCCGACCCAGACCCAGATGGATCCCCCGGATACGCTCGCGCCGCTCGATCCGCAACCGTCCTCACTCGGTTCGTCGAGGCAGGGCTCGGTGCGGGCCGTGAATCCATCGGCGAAGGTGAAGGGCGGAAGGCTCGGGGCCGGCGTGCCTGCCGCCGACGGGCTGGTGCTGGGGACCGCCGTGATCTCGGGCGTCGCGGTCGGCGCCGAGGTGGCGCTCGGGGTCGGGGTCGGGGTCGCCTGCGCAACGCCCCCACCGAAGATCCCCGAGATGAACGCGCCGACGCCGATGGCCAGGATGCCGAGCAGCACGAATCCGCCGATCGCCAGCGGACTCATCCCACCCGGCGGCCGATCACGCTGGCCGCGAGATGGCGCGTATCGATAGTCGTACGGCTCGAAGTCGTCGTAGGGCTCCTGGTCGTCGGGCGGGGGCGGGGCGACGGGTGGCGCCGCGTAGACCGGCTCCTGGATGGCAGGAGCGGCTGGTGGTGGAGCCGGGACCGCGGGCCGCGGCAGCGCTGCCACGGGAGGCACGGGCGCTGCCACCGGCGGCGGCGTCTCCTCGACGGGCGGCTTCGGTGGTGCGACCGGCGTCGGTGGCGCGGGGATCGGCGATGGCGGTTCCGCCTGTGCTTGCGGTGAGACGCTTGGAGGCGGCGGTGCCGCGGGCCATGCGACTGCGGGCGGAGGCACGATCAGACGTGGTGGTGGCGGTCGATCGTCGAAGCCCGGCGGCGTGTTGTCGACGTGCGCGGCGCTGCCCTCCTCCTGGCCGCCCGCGCCGCCGGGATGCAGCAGCTCGTCCTCCGGCTCGGGGCGGTAGGGACGATACGCCGAGCGGCCGGCCTCTCCCCATCCCTCCCCCGCCGGTGCGCCGCGATGGAACGCATCGCCGGGACGTCGCCCCCGGATCCGATCCTGCAGCTCATCGCGGTCGAGACCGCGGGGCCGCGCACGGGCGGACGCCGGGATCGGCGACCCACATTGGGTGCAGAACACGGCCGGCGGCGTCGATCGGTGGCAGGTGGGGCAGCGGATCTGCCCTGGCAGCGGAGTCGACATTCGGTCGCAGCGTACATGAGGGCGGCTGTCATGCGCCACCACCGTTCCTAGGCGCCGGGGCGCTTCCACTCGCTCCCGTCGGCGAATCGCTCCCGCTTCCAGATGGGCAGCCGCTCCTTGATCGCCTCGATCACGAACCTGTTGGCCTCGTACGCCGCTGACCGATGCGGTGCCGCGCTGACGATCGCGACCGCGGCCTCACCGATCGGCACCACACCCGTGCGGTGGACCACCGCGACCGAGCTCTCTGGCCAGCGGCCCTCGGCTTCGGCCACGATCTCGCGCAGGACGGCGGCGGCCATCTCCTCGAACACCTCGTACTCGAGCTCGAGCACGATCCGTCCGTCATCGGCGTGATCCCTGGCGCGACCGATGAAGGTCACCAGCGCGCCGTGGCCCTGTTCGGCGACGGTCGCCTCGAGAGCGGCGACGTCGATCGGGCCGTCCGTCAGGCCGGTCGTCTGGCTGCCGCCACTCACCGGGGGCAGGAAGGCGACCTGATCGCCCTCCGCGAGCGGGCTCTCCCAGGCGGCATAGGCGCCGTTCTGGGCGGCGCGGACGAACGGGCGATGGTCGACGAGCGCCGGGTGGCGTTCGGCGAGCAGATCCCAGAGGTCGCCGATCACCGCCCCATCGACAAGCGACACCACCGCGCGGTCGATGGACAGCTCGCGTAGGGTCGCGAAGCATCGGACCGTGACCTGCATCGGCGTCAGACTGGTACGCCGGTCCAGTAGGCAAGGCTGGCCCCTGCGATCGAACCAGCCATGACCAGCGCCAGGCCGATGTACAGCAGCCCCGTGCTGGCCTGCAGTGACGCTGCTCGGCTGGCAAGGATGGCGAGGACCGTCACCCCGATCGGCAACAGGATGCCGACGATCAGACGCAGCCACGTGAGCCAGCCGATCGGCCCGGCAAGTGGACCGGAGCTGACCGCCAGCAGCGCGACGCCGAAGGCGATCCCCTGGAGCGCCAGCGAGATGAGCAGCAGCCACATCATGCGTCGCAGCGGCGCGGGCGAGAGCTTCGGCGTGACCAGGTACCAGTGCCCGAGCAGCATGGCCGCGTTGACCGCCCCGAGGGCGAGCGCGGCCAGGATCAGCTGGGCCATGAAGAGCGGCGCTGACAGCGTGCCGCCTGCGGCCGCCAGTGCGGCCAGCGCCATGACTCCCGCCGCCCCGGCGGCGATGGCCAGGCCGCTCCGCGGCAGCCGGGCGATCGACGCCAGCAGGTAGGCGCCAACCAGGGCGGCGAAGGCCCACACAAGGCCACGGCGGAGTCCAGCCGTGTCGTCGGTGACCTGCGTCGGCACCAGGTTCAGCTCGGAGACGAGGAGGATTGCAGCGCACACAGTGAGCAGCGCGGCCATGAAGAGCCGATAGCCACGCGTCGTTCCGCCCAGGAGCTCGGTCCCGCCCACCACCAGCAGCGAGCCCGAGGTGAGGGTCGCCCAGAAGATCCAGTTGACAAAGGGGAGCGCCTCGATGCCCATCGCGTCGCTCAGGCGGAGAGGCTGCCGGTCAGGCCGATCTCGACCCAGCCATCGCCGCTCACCCGGACCGGAAAGGTCTCGATCGGCTCGGTGGCGGGCAGCACGACCGCCGCGCCGGTGCGCACGTCGAAGCAGCCGCCATGCCAGGCGCAGACGAGGACCTCGTCACGTGCGTCGAAGCCGGCCTCGGAGAGCGGGAAGTCCTTATGGCTGCAGTTGTTCTGAACCGCGAAGAACTCGCCGGCGTGGCGCACCAGGACCACCGGCCGCCCATCGATCTCGATCGGGATCAGCTCTCCGTCCTGCAGCTCCGAGGCGGGCAGGATGCGCGCGTAGCGCAGCGTCACCGTCATCGCGACCGCGCCGTGCACCAACGGCCGCGTCAGAGCGGCCGAGCGAAGGCGAGCAGGCGCGGCTCGGTCATGTCCTCGATCGACCAGCGCAGTCCCTCCCGGCCGAGGCCCGAGTCCTTCACGCCGCCATACGGCATCGCGTCGGTGCGCCAGGTGGGGACGTCGTTGACGATCACGCCGCCCACCTCGAGCTCGTCGTGGGCCGTGAGCGTCCGCTCCAGGTCGTTCGTGAAGACGCCGCATTGGAGGCCGAACTGGCTGTCGTTGATCTCGGCTACGGCCGCGGTGAAGTCGGGAACCGGGAAGAGGTTCACGACCGGCGCGAAGACCTCCTCGCCGCAGACCCGGGCATCCTTCGGGACGTCGACCAGGACGGTCGGTGGGTAGAAGAGCCCAGCCGGCTCTCCGCCGGTCAGCGCGCGTGCACCGCGCGCCAACGCCTCGCCGACCCACTCGTGGGTGCGCGCCACCGCCTTGGCGTCGACCATCGGTCCGAGATCGGTGGCCGGGTCCAGGGGGCTCCCCATCCTTACTCCCCGCACCTTCTCGACGAAGCGCCGCTCGAACTCCGCATAGACCGATGCCACGACGTAGATGCGCTGCACGCTGATGCACACCTGCCCGGAGTAGGCAAAGGCGCCGAACGCCAGCCGCGCCACCGCCCAGTCGAGATCGGCTGACTCGTCGACGATGGCCCCGGCGTTGCCTCCCAGCTCCAGGACCACCTTCTTCTTGCCGGCATCGGCCTTCATCTTCCAGCCGACCGATGGGGACCCGGTGAAGCTGAGGAGCTTGAACCGATCGTCGGCGACCATCTGGTCGCCGGTGGGCCGGTCCATCGGCAGGATCGAGACCGCGCCCTTGGGCAGGTTCGTCTCGGCCAGGTAGCCGGCGACGCGCAGCATCACCAACGGATCCTTGGAGGGGGGCTTGAGGACGATGCTGCAGCCTGCCGCGATCGCCGGAGCCACTTTGTGCGCGGCCAGGTTGAGCGGGAAGTTGAACGGGCTGATCCCCGCCACCGGGCCGATCGGGTAGCGTCGCACGATCCCGCTGCGGCCGCGGTTGGCCGCGCTCCAGTCGAGCGGCAGCCACTCCCCGTTGATGCGCAGCGCCTCCTCGGCGGCGGTGCGGAAGGTGAGCGCGCCACGCGCCACCTCGCCCTTCGCATCGCGGATCGGCTTGCCCGACTCGCGGCTCAGCAGCTCGGCGAGGTCGTCCGCCTCCTCGCTGATCCGGGCTGCGACGTGGGCCAGCGCATCGCGACGCTCGAAGCTGGCCAGGCGCCGAGTCGCGCCGAACGCCGCGACGGCAGCGGTCGTCGCCGCCTCCAGCTGCTCCGGCCCGGCCTGCCAGGTCGTCGCCACGAGCTCGCCGGTGGCGGGATCAAGCACCTCGAGCGGCGTCCCCGCGTGCACGAACTCGCCGGCCAGGTAGATGGGCACGCTGGGCGCGCCGACCCGGGTTGTCATCGACGCCATTCTACGATCCGTCACGGCACTAACCGCCACGAGTGTTCAGCCGCCGCCCGAACCTGGCGGCTGCGGCTGGGTATCATCGGGTTCCCGTGCACTGGATCTTTCTTTTCCTCGAAATCTGCGCCGCGCTGATCTTCGTCGGTGCTGCGGTGGCCAGCCTGCGCCGCGGCAAGCTGCCGTTTCTCGAGCTCATCAGCGCAGCCGCATACGGGCTGTTGCTGGAAGAAGGGTCGCAGCTGATCTTCGAGACCTACCGATACAGCCCGCAATGGACGCTGGTCCTGGACCGGGCGCCGCTGGTCATCGGCCTGACCTGGGCCCTCATCATCGCCGGAGCCATGCGCATCACCGACGCACTTGGCGTGCGACGCTGGACCGCGTCGTTCGTCGACGCCGCGCTGGTGATCATGCTGGACCTCGCCTTTGACGCCGTCGCTATTCGGATGGGGATGTGGACCTGGGTTGACATCGGGCCGACCGAGGGCTGGTTCGGCGTCCAGCCTGGCAACTTCTACACCTGGCTGTTCGTGACCTTCGGGTTCAGCCTGCTGACCCGATGGCTGCGCGATCGTGCCGTGCGACGACCCCGGGTGGAGTGGCTGCAGCTGCTGGTTCCGGTTCCAGCCTTTGGAATCCTGATCGCCTCCATCATTCCCTACGCGCTGGTGAGTGTCTGGACTAACGCGCCCGCCGGGGGGCCGCTCTGGCTGTCGGCCATTGCCATCGCGCTGTTCGCGCTGGTGGCCTGGCGTGGGGTCTTTGGCTCGCGCCGCCAGCCGCCCGAGCGGGGGGCGGTGGCCATCGTTGACCTGCAACTGGCCTACTTCACCAGGCTCTCGATCCAGGCCTTCTTCCTGGTGGCGCTGCTGGTGATGGGGCTCGCAACGCAGGTGCCGCTGCTCCTGGCGGTGTCGGTGAGCCTGCTGGTCGTCGAGTTTCCGCTCGTGCGGCTGGTCAACGCACGACTGGCCGAGGCTGCCGCCGAAACCGATGAGCACGCGGCACCCGCCGCATGAGGGGCGAGATGACTGCGGCGGACGTTGGGGCCTGCGTCGAGCATCTCCGCGCACTGATCCGCATTCCGAGCGTCAATCCCCCGGGGACCGCCGACGGCGGCGCCGGGCACGACACGACCGGCGGCGAGACCGCTGCCGCCTCATATTGCGCCGAGGTGCTCACCTCCGCGGGCATCGCCGCCGAGGTGCTCGAGACGATCCCGGGCCGGGGCTCCTGCTTCGCACGACTGCCCGCCACCGTGACCAACCCGCTGCCCCCACTGATCCTGCTCTCGCACGTCGACGTGGTGCCGGTCGAGGCGGCTGCCTGGACGCGCGACCCATTCGGCGCCGAACTCATCGACGGGGTGATCTGGGGACGCGGCGCGTTGGACATGAAGGACATGGTCGCGATGGAGCTGTCGGTCATGCTGGCGCTCCAGCGGTCGCCGGCCGAGCGGCGGCGAGACGTCATCTTTGCGGCCGTGGCCGACGAGGAGGCCGGCGGGGCGTTTGGCGCCCGTCACTGGGTCGAGCAGCGTCCGGACCTGTTCTGTGCGACCGATGGCCGACCCGCCGCCGCCGCGCTCAACGAGGTCGGCGGCTACTCAACCACGATCGGCGACCGCCGCGTGTACGCCATCCAGGTCGCGGAGAAGGGGATCATCTGGACCCGGTTGCGATCGAGTGGCACGCCTGGACACGGCTCCATGCCGCACCCCGACAATGCCGCCATCAAGCTGGCCGAGGCGGTGACTCTGCTGGCCCGATTCGAGCGCCCGCCCCGCCTGATCTCCATCGTCCGGCGCTTCTTCGAGGCGCTCGGCCTCGGAGCGGCTGCCGCGCGACTGGATGAGGGGAACCACGCAGAGGCGATGCGCACCCTCGATGCCGCGGTCGACGACCCGGTCCTGCGCCGCTCGCTGCGCGCCATGCTGCGGGACACGGTCACCCCGACCACGCTGCGAGCCGGCACCAAGGTCAACGTGATCGCCGGCTCCGGCGAGGGTGAGGTCGACGTTCGCACGCTGCCGGGCACCGACCAGGATGTCCTCATCGCCGAGCTGCAGGCGATCGTGGGCGAGCTTGCCAGCGTGGAGGCGGTGGTGATGCTGCCGGCCATCGAGGCGGCCGCCGACGTCCCTATCGTGACGCTCATGCAGGAGGCGCTCGCCGCAGCCGACCCCGAGGCGACGGCCGCGCCGATGATGATCACACCAGGCACCGACGCCAAGGCGCTTGTCGCCCTGTCGATTCCGACCTACGGTTTCGCTCCGCTCCGGCTGGAACCGGACGTGCCCTTCCTCTCGCTGTTCCATGGCCACGACGAGCGGGTGCCGGTGACCGCGCTGCAATTCGGGCTGCCCGTGCTGCACGAGGTGGTCAGCCGTTTCATCGGCAAGCCGGAGATTTCGGTGTCCTGAGCGTGCTCGGCTATACTCGCGGCCATCTCACAAAGACGATTCAGGCACGGATGACCGACCAGACCGATCTGACCGATCAGGCTCCCGCGCCGCGCGTGCACGCTTTCGTGTTCCCCGGCCAGGGCTCCCAGTACGTGGGGATGGGCGCCGCCCTCCTCGAGCGATCGCCCGCCGCGGCGGCGGTGATGGAGCGCGCCGACGCGGCGCTCGGCTTCCCGCTCTCGCGCCTCATCGCCGAGGGGCCGGCCGAGGAGCTCGACCTGACCGTGAATGCGCAGCCGGCGATCCTGGCCACCAGCATCGCGTACCTCGAGGCGATGCGCGCCGACGCGCTGAGCGCCGGCGTGGACCTCGACCCGTTGCGGCTTGCCGGCCACTCCGCCGGCCAGTACGCCGCCGCGGTGGCGGCGGATGCGATCGACTTTGAGACCGCCATCGGCCTCGTCCGCGAGCGTGGCCGGATCATGCAGGAGCGGGGCATCGAGGGCGGCATGGGCGCGGTCATCGGCCTCACCGACGAGCAGGTGCACGAGGTGGTTGACGCGGCTCGCGAGCACGGCGAGATCGGCGTCGCGAATGCCAACGCACCGGGTCAGATCGTGCTCTCCGGTGTCATCCCGGCCCTCGCCTTCGCCCTTGAGATGAGCAAGACGGTCGGCGCCCGCAAGGCGGTGCGGCTGACGGTCAGTGTCGCCAGCCACTCCCCGCTGATGCGGCGCGCACGTGATGAGTTCGGCCAGATCCTGGCCAAGGTCCCGTTCCGCGAGCCGCGGGTGCCGATGCTGGGCAACGTGCACGCCACCGTCATCCGAACCGCCGAGGGGCTGCGGCGCGAGCTCACCGAGCACCTCGTCCACGGCGTGCAGTGGACCGATTCGGTGCGACGCATGGCGGCGGACGGCGTGACCGACTTCGTCGAGATCGGGCCCGGGCGCGTCCTCAGCGGCCTGATCAAGCGGATCGCGCCCGGGGCGCAGACCCATGCGCTCGACATGCCCGGTTCGAACGGCGAGCTGTGGCTGCCGGGGGCGACCGAGGAATCGGATTGAGCGCTCGCCGCGTCGCCGTCACGGGCCTGGGCGTCGTCTCGCCGGTCGGCGTTGGCGCGGCCGCCTCATGGGACGCGCTGGTCGCCGGCCGCTCCGGGGTCGCCGACATCACCCTCTTCGACACGACCGATTACCCGATCCACGTGGCCGGCGAGGTGAAGGGCTTCGAGGCGACCGAGTACATGGATGCCAAGGACGCGCGGCGTCACGATCGGAACACGCATTTCGCCGTGGCCGCCGCCGGCGAGGCGCTCCGCGACGCCGGACTGCTGAACTCGGACGGGATGCTCGACGGCTCCCAGGCCGATCCCGATCGCTTTGGGATGACGGTTGGCACCGCCATCGGCGGCATCGGCATGATCAGCGACGGCATCGCCACGCTGCGCGAGCGCGGACCGAGCCGCATCTCACCCTTCCTGCTGTCGCACATGATCCCGGACGCCGCCTCGGGCATGGTCGCCATCCAGTACGGCATCCGCGGCCCGAACATGGC
>JBBEBK010000159.1:0-11403 GCA_040882375.1 Chloroflexota bacterium | reverse complement strand
TGCGTCCCAGAGGCAAGACGCACAAGGGAAGAACCATGCGGAAGTCGCTCGTCACCTTGATCGCCGTGGCAGTGCTCACGGCGGGAGGCGCCACTGGTGTCGCCATTCCGGCGACCGGGAAACCCGCGCCCAGTCCGGTTCTCCCGTTCGTGCCTCCGCCCGCAATGGCATTCGCGCTGCAACGCTTTGACGCCTGCGAATCTCTGCTCGACTATGTGAAGCAGCACGCCCTGGAAGTGGTCGGCCCGTATGGCCTGCCCCCTGGATCCGCCGGGGGCGGCTGGTTCTTCGCTGAAGAGAGGGTCTCCTTCGACACCGCCGCGCCCGGCTGGGCAGGCGCCCAGCGGTTTGAGAACCGGACTGCCGGGATCGACTACTCGACGACGAACGTGCAAGAAGTGGGCGTTGACGAGCCTGACGTCGTCAAGACCGACGGAACCCGCATCCTCGCTATCGCGCAGAACCGGCTGTACTACGTCGACGTGTCGGGCGCACGACCCCGTCTGATGGGTTCGCTCAGCCTGGAGAACGGGTCGGCGCACGAGTTGCTGCTCTCCGGTGACACGCTCCTGGTTCTCTCGCGCAGCGATTACCTGGGTGGTCCGGTGGGATGGCCGATCCCCGACGGTCGGGGTCTGGACGTTCCCTATTACGGATCGGCGAGTTCGCGGCTGCAGCAGATCGACATCTCGGACCCGGCCGACCTGCGGATCGTGCGAACCCTGTACGTGGACGGCTCCTACCTCAGTGCCCGGATGGTGGGCGATACCGCCCGGGTGGTGGTGGAGGCCTACCCGACCGGCCTCGACTTCGTCTATCCGGAGGGTCCGGGCCTGCGGGCCGAGCGGGAGGCGGAGCGGAAGAACCGCCAGGTCATCGAGGAGTCGACCATCGAGAATTGGCTGCCCTACTTCGTGGGGGAGGAGATGCGGGGCAACCGGACGATCACGTCGGAGGGCCTGCTGGTCGACTGCAGCCAGGCGTTCCGTCCCAGCGAGTTCTCCGGCCTCGGGACGCTGTCCATCTTGACCATCGACCTTTCTGAGGGTCTGAAACCGGCGGGGAGCGTCTCGGTGTTCGCCGATGGTGACACCGTCTATGCGTCACCGGATTCCCTCTATGTGGCCACCCAGCGCTGGTACGACTGGAACGTGATGGCAGGGGCTACCGACGCCCTGGAAGCCATGGACGGAGTCATGACCCAGATCCACAAGTTCGATATCTCCGGAGAGGCTCCTGCGGTTTACCGGGCCACCGGAGAAGTGCCCGGCTTCCTGCTCAACCAGTGGGCAATGTCCGAGCATGACGGGAAATTGCGGGTGGCGACCACCACCGAGCCGTCGTGGTGGGGTGGAGGTCCGCCCGGTGAGTCCGAAAGCTTCGTCAGTGTGCTGGCGGAAGACGACGGTGCTCTCGAGCTGGTGGGGCGGGTCGATGGACTCGGGCTTGGCGAGCGCATCTACAGCGTCCGCTACATCGACGAGTTCGCGTACGTCGTGACCTTCCGCCAGACCGACCCCCTGTACATCATCGACCTGTCCGATCCGATTAACCCGAAGAAGATCGGCGCGCTGAAGATCCTCGGCTACTCGGCCTACCTGCATCCCATCGGCGAAGGGCTGCTGCTGGGCATCGGCCAGGATGCCGATGCGCAGGGCAGGACCAAGGGCACCCAGGTGGCGGTGTTCGACGTCTCTGATCCGGCCAACCCGCGCCGGCTGCACACGTTGACCTTCGGCGGTGGATCGTCTCAGGTCGAATACGACCACCGGGCCTTCCTCTACTGGCCGGCCACCGGCCTGGCGGTGCTGCCCGTGCAAACGTGGTCATCGGATCGTGGCTGGCAGACCTGGTTTGGGGGAGCGATCGGGGTGAAGGCAGGCCGGGACGGCATCGAAGAGATCGGGACGGTGACGCACGCAGCAAAGCAGTGCGGTGCCGAGAAAGAGTGCTCGTACGAATGGGAAGCCCAGATCTACCGGTCACTGGTGGTCGGTGACCTCGTGTACACGGTGTCGGACCGGGGGATCCAGGCAAACCGCCTGACCGATCTCGCCGACGTGGCCTGGGTTGGATTCAACTGACCGAGCAGCGTCGGTGGCGTCGGGTGCTGGCCAGACCACGGGGCGGCCCGAGACGAGCCCGTTCTACGCCGCATTCTCGGAGATGGCGCCCCCGGAGGGAATCGAACCCCCGACGCTGGCCTTAGGACGGCCACGCTCTATCCACTGAGCTACGGGGGCGGCGCCGGCAATCATCCTATCATCGGGCCATGCCGAGCCCGCCCCGCGTGATCCTGTACGAGCGCGAAGGCTGCCACCTGTGCGAGGAGGCGCGTGAACTGCTCGACGAGATGCTCGGACCGGACCGATACGCACGCATCGACATCGAGAATGATGACGACCTGATCCTGCGCTACGGCTTCCGCATCCCGGTCGTGGCCCTCGACGGCGAGGACCGCCTGGAGGCACCGATCAGCGGGCCCGACCTGCGGGCGCTTCTCACCGTCGCCTATTCAGCCGGGCCGACGAGCAGCGGACCGTTCATCGAAAAATGGACCGTGCACAGGAAGTAGTACTCGCCGATGGGGAGTGGGTCGATCGCATAGTCGATCGTGTCGCTGAAATCGATGATCTCGCCGCGCAGGTACTCGTTCACCTTGTCCGGGGTGTCGTAGATCGCGACGTTGTGCGATGAGCTGTCCTTGTTGGCCAGGCGGATGGAGAAGGCGGTGTTGGCCGCTACCGAGATGCATGGCGCGTCGAAGGCCAGGTTATCCGCGGTCAACAGCACCACGCCGTTGGCATCTGCATGAGCACAGTCCGCCGGGCTCAACGACTCGGACGGCGCTGCTGAGCAGGCCGCGAGGATCGCGGCGACGACGAACGCCAGCATAACCGCCTGCCAGCGACGGACCCGCCCGCTCACGAGCCTTCCTTCACGCGAAATCCACGCTCGGTCGCCTCGATCTGGATCGGCAGCGCTCCCGGATCGTGGGTGAAGTAGCACCACCAGCCCTCCGCGGCCGCGCGCGAGACGAGCTCATTGCGCATCTCGACGGCCTGGATCGGATAGTCGTCGTAGGCGCTCGTCCAGCGCACCGGGATCTGCCATCGCGTGGGAATCAGGTCGCCCCAGAGGATCGCGCGCGATCCGGCCTGGCGAGAATCGACAGCACCCAGCAGGACGGCCTGCGAGCCGCGGGTGTGGCCACCGGTGGGCAGCACACGAACACCATCCACGAGTTCAACTTCGCCCTGTACCTCGGCCAGTTGGCCGGCCGCTCGTACCAGGTCGAGCTGCTCGACCTCCATGATCCCCTGCAGTCGCAACTCGTCACTGTGCGCGGCCTCCGCCTCGTCACGCTGGAGGACGTACCGCGCTCGAGGGAAGTTCGGGCGACCGTGAGCGTCCACCATGCCGCCGGCATGGTCGTAGTGCAGGTGGCTGACGACCACGAAGTCAATGCTGTCCGGGTCGATCCCCACGGCGCGCAGCGCCTCGGCCGGGTCGCCGCCCTCGATCCCCTTGATGTCGCGATCCTTGTCGCTCATCCGCGTCCCGGTGCCGGTCTCGACCAGGATCCGCTTGCCGCCCGCCTCGACCAGCAGCAGGTTCAGTCGGCACAGCAGCCGGCCGCGCTCATCAACCTCGGTGAAGCGAGACCACAGCGGCTTGGGCACGACGCCGAAGAAGCCACCGGCATCGGGCCGGAACCATCCCGCGCGCACGACGCGTACCCGCACGCCGCCGAAGCTGCGGGCACTGCGACTCGGGGTGATGGCATACAGGGGTTCGGGCATCGACAACTCCACCGGACGATGGGCGGCGCGGCCAGTGCTTGACGCGGCCCCGTTCGAAGTCTGGATGGTACAGGCTGGCGCTTGTGGCGATGCCTCGCAGTCGATGGTGCCAAATGTCAACGGCACGGCCCTCCGGCCCTTGACGAACTGAAGCGTCTCGACCGCCTTCTGCGACGCGGCCAGCGCGACCGCGCTTTTCGCCCTGTCACTGGCGGTGTTTGATGGCGGCACCGCGGCCGGGAACCTGCTGGAGGCCGTCTTCGACTGCCCCCCCCCCAACATTGTCTGGGCAGCTGAGCGCCAGCCTCAGCGCTTGATGCGGCCTCGCTCGAAGTCGCGGTGGTAGAGGCTGGCGGTCGGGTCCCGCTGGCCGTGGTACTTGGACCCCAGCTTCGCGTCGCCATAGCCGGTCTCGGCCGGGGAACTGAGCCGCTGGAAGCTGATCTGACCGATCTTCATGCCGTCGTACAGGGTGATCGGCAGGTTGGCCACGTTCGACAGCTCGAGGGTCAGGTTCCCCTCCCAGCCGGGATCCACGTAGCCGGCCGTGGAGTGGATCAGCAGCCCCAGCCGCCCTAAACTCGATTTCCCTTCCAGCCGCGCCACCAGGTCGTTCGGCAGCTCGACGCGCTCGAAGGTGGAGCCGAGCACGAACTCTCCGGGATGCAGGATGAACGGCTCGTCGCCCGCGATCTCGACCAGTTCGGTCAGCTCGGGCTGATCCGTCCGCACATCAATGTACGGATAGCGGCTGTTGCGAAACACGCGGAAGCGGCGGTCCAGGTGCAGGTCCACGCTGGACGGCTGGACAGCATCGGGCACGTACGGGTCGATGACGATCCGCCCCGCCGCGATCTCGGCGCGGATGTCGCGGTCGGAGAGGATCACCCCTTCTCCGCCGGCGTTCGCTGCTTCATCAGGCGATCCACCTCGCGCTTGAGGGTGGAGATGTCCTCGTAGCTGTGATAGACCGATGCGAACCGGATGTAGGCCAACTGGTCCATGTCGCGCAGCGCCTCGGTCGCCAGCCGGCCGACCTCCTTGCTGGTCACCTCCGGCTGGCCACGTGCGCGCAGGCCGCTCTCGATGTCATCAACCGCCTGCTCGACGCGGGCCAGGGTCACCGGGCGCTTCTCGAGCGCGCGCATCAGCCCCGCCTGCAGCTTGGCGCGATCGAACTCCTGGCGGCTGCCGTCGCGCTTCAGGACGGTCAGTCGCGCGCCCTCGGCGCGCTCGTAGGTGGTGAATCGGAAGGTGCACGCCTCGCACTCGCGGCGACGGCGAATCGTTCCCCCGGCCTCGAGGTCGCGCGAGTCGATGACCCGCGTCCCCTCCTCGTTACAGCGTGGACAGCGCATGCGGCATCCCCGTGCGGACTACACCAGTGGTGGTACCGACGGGCAGCATACCACAAGATATGGACCGATTCGCCAACCTGGCGAAGTACGGCGAGACCCTACAGGCGATGCAACCGGGCCGCTACCGATGCCTCCACCGGCTGCCCGGGCTCCCAGCTGAGCAGGGCGTCCACCAGCTCACCCATGCGCAGCTGGGCGTGGAGGATGTTCAGGTGCCCGCGCTTCCAGTAGATGGTCGGCTCCTCGTCATCGGGGGGACGGTGTGGGAGTCGCGTGATTCCGCACCCGCGCGCGGCCGTCACGATCCCGCGCAGCGCGCGTTCGAGATTGCCCTCGTACTCGGCATGGAGCGCATGCAACTCCTCGGGCGCAAGGATCGCCCGCAATCCATCGGCCGCGGCGTCGAGTTCATCCTCTCCAGCCTGTAGCGCGACCAGCGCCTCGTCGGGGTCAGCGGCGCGACGGCGGAGGGCGTCGACCAGGTCGCCCAGTTCGACCAGCCGTCCGTCGATCGTCGACGTGCGCTCATCAAGGTCACGGCGGTAGCTGTGCAGCTCCCGCCCGTAGGCGTGCGGTCGGCGGCGGCGGCGGCGCGGCCGCAACAGGGTCGGCAGGACGAGGAACGCGGTGACCGCTGTGAGCAGCGGCGTCAGTCCGAGCCGTGGGCGGCGCATCAGTCGGTCATCCCCTTTCGACGGCGAATCTCTGCAGTCAGTTCTGGAACGATAGCGAACAGGTCCCCCACCACGAACAGGTCGGCGAACTCGCCGATAGGCGCATCTGGGTCCTTGTTGATCGCCACCACGTTCTCCGCGGTCTGCATCCCGACCCGGTGCTGGATCGCACCGCTGATTCCACAGCCGACGTAGAGGGCGGGTTTGACCACCTTCCCGGTCTGGCCGATCTGGAGCTGGTACGGCACCCAGCCGGCATCCGCTGCGGCCCGGCTGGCTCCCACCGCGCCGCCGAGCACCGCGGCGAGCTCGTGGAGCGGCTCGAAGCCCGCGGCGCTCCCCACGCCGCGCCCGCCCGCGATGATGACCGTCGCCTCTTCCAGGTTCGCGACTGCGGCGTCGGCGGGGTGGGACTCAACGATGCGTGCCGCTCCCAGCGCCCCGGCGTCGGTTGGCGGCGCCGTGGTGACGGCAGCCTTGCCGCTGCCGCCCTCCAGCGGCGTGAAGGTGCCGGACAGCGCGAGGATGATGACCGGCTGGGGGGCATCGGCCGCGCTCTCGCTCACGGTGATCACCGTCCCCTGGAGCGTGGACTGCTCTGCGCGCACGCGCCCTCCCTCGATCCGCACGGCGCGCACCGGCCCCAGCGCAGGCAGGCCGAGCAGGCCCATCAGCGCGGCGGCCAGGTCACGGCCATTTGGCGTGGCGGGGGCGAGGAACGCCAGCGGGGCATCGTCGCGAAGCGTCGCGGCCGCCGCAGCCGCCAGTGCGATCGCAGGCCCGTCGGCGTCGGACAGCACCACCACGCGGGACGCACCGGCGGCACCCAGTGACGCGGCCCCGGCGGCTGCCCCGCTGCCGTAGGCCAGTCCAACCGCTGCGCCACCGCTCTCGCGGGCCAGGTCGGCGGCCCCGGCGGCAAGCTCCAGCGCGCTGCGTGCGGGCGTGCCGCCGTCGAACTCGGCGAGGAAGCAGATGTCGTTGCTCATGTCGCGCTCCTCGCCCTAGATCAGCTTCCGCGCGGTCAGCCAGTCGGCAATCCGCGTCGCCGCTTCGGCCGGCCCCAGGTTCTCGACCCGCTCGGTCGGCGCCTTGGCCTCGGGCGGACGCGCCTCGACAACGCGCGTCAGGGCCGCCCCGTGCAGATCCTCCGACGAGAGCCCGAGGTCGGCGAGGCTCCACGTCTCGAGCGTCTTGCGGCGCGCGGCCATGATCCCCTTCAGCGACGCGTAGCGCGGCTCGCCGACCTGGTCGGTGACGCTGGCCACGACCGGCAGGGGCGCCTCCAGGATGTCGAAGCCGGACGCCGTCAGGCGGCGAATGCGCGCGGTCGATCCGGTCAGTTGGAGCTCGGCACCGTACGAGAGCAGCGGCAGCCCGCGGATCGCGGCCACCGCCCCGGGGACCAGCGAACCGCGCGCGTCGTCGGAGCTCATCCCCATCAGGGCCACATCGGGTGCCAGCTTGTCGAGCGCCGCCGCCAGGACGCGCGCGGTGGCCCATTGATCGGCGCCCGCCAGCGCGTCATCGGTGACCTGGTAGGCCTCCTCGCCTCCCATCGCCAACGCGCGGCGGAGGGCCTCGGCGGCCGACTCGGGTCCCATCGACAGATAGGCCACCGTCTCGACCGCGCCCGCCTCCTGGAGTCGGAGCGCCTGTTCGATGGCGTACTCGTCGAGCGGATTGATGACCGATTCGGCCGCGGCTCGATCAAGCCGCAGGTCGGCGGTGTAGCGCTTCTCGGCCGTGGTGGCCGGGACCTGTTTGACGCAGACGACGATCTTCACGCGCTTGGCGTCCCTCGCTGCGATTTCGTGTCCCGCGACACGCCGGCTCGCTTGAGGAGCTGGCGCGCCACGATCATGCGCTGGATCTGCTGCGTCCCCTCGTAGAGCTGGGTGATCTTGGCGTCGCGCATCATGCGCTCGACAGGGTACTCGCTGACGTAGCCATAGCCGCCCAGCACCTGGACCGCGTCGGTGGTGACCCGCATCGCGGTGTCGCCCGCCACCAGCTTGGCGCAACTGGTCCAGTACGCCAGGTCGGGGTCGGCGACATCCACCGAAGCGGCGGCGGCATAGGTGAGCTGGCGCGCCGCCTCGGTCTGGCTGGCCATGTCGGCGAGCATGAACTGGATCCCCTGCATGTCGGCCACCCGCTCACCGAACTGGCGTCGCTCGGCGGCGTACCCGACCGCGAAGTCGAGGGCGCCCTGCGCGATGCCGATCGCCTGCGCCGCGACGCTCAGGCGCGACCGGTCCAGAGTGGCCATCGCGATCTTGAATCCATCCCCCTCGTCGCCGAGCCGATTGGCCGCCGGAACCCGCACGTCGTCGAAGTTGAGCTCAGCGGTCGGAGAGCCGCGGATCCCCATCTTGTGCTCGAGGCGCGGAGCGGAGAAGCCGGGCGTATCGGTCTCCACTATGAAGGCGCTCATCCCCTTACGACCTCCGGCCTCCGGATCGGTCAGGGCGAAGACGGTGAGCACCTTTGCGATCGAGCCGTGGGTGATGAATCGCTTGCTTCCGGTGAGCAGGTAGTCGTCACCATCACGGCGGGCCCGCATGCGCATCGCCGCCACGTCGCTCCCCGCCCCGGCCTCGGTCAGCGCAAACGCGATCAGCCATTCGCCGCTCGCAAGCCGGGGGAAGTAGCGCGCCTTCTGCTCATCGCTGCCGGCGATCAGGATCGGCAGCGCCCCGAGCTTCTGGACGATCGGGATCAGGCTGGTGGTGGCATCGGCACGGGCGATCTCCTCGACAAGGATCGCCTGCGCGACGTTGTCGAGGGCCGTCCCGCCGTGTCGCTCTTCGAAGCAGGTGCCGAGCAGGTCCTGTCCCGCCAGCAGCTCCTTGAGGTCCCATGGGAACTCGCTCCCGGCGTCGATTTCAGCCGCTCGCGGGGCGATGCGCTCGGTCGCCAGCTCGCGGACGATGGCCCGCAGCTCGTCGTGCTCGCGGGTGGTCCGGTGGCTCACGGGTTCGAGTCTAGCCGAATGACCCCGTCAGTCGGTCAACTCGACGGCAAACGCGCGGAAGGTGGCGATGTACCGGTCGATCTCGTCATCGGTGTGCTGCACCGACAGGGTCCATTGGTCATCGGCGCCCGGTGGCAGCAGGATCCCCCGGTTGGCCAGGTAGAAGAAGCCGGCCGCCCACAGGTCCCCGTCCAGCCCGATCAGGTCGCGGTAGTTGGTCACCCGCTGCGGGGTGAACATGACGCACCCCTTGGGACCGACGTTGATCGCATAGCCGGGCAGATCGAACTCGTCGATGACCGCCTGGCACCCTGCGGTGAGTCGCTCCGCCAGCTCGTGCAGCCGCGGATAGACGTCTCGCGTGAGGATCTCGGTCAAGGTCACCAGCCCCGCGGTCATCGAAAGCGGATTGCCGTTGAAGGTTCCGAGGTGCGCGACGCGGGTCGCGCCGCCGGCAAGGGTTGAATGCTCCATCCCGACCCCGCTGACACCGTGGTCCGGCACCTGCTCAATGGAGCGCATCACCTCAGCCCGCCCGGTGAAGGCGCCGATCGGGATACCGCCGCCGATGCTCTTGGCCAGGCAGATCAGGTCCGGCTGCACACCGTAGTACTCGGTGGCGCCGCCATACGCGATCACCACGCCGGTCTTCACCTCGTCGAAGATGAGTACGGAGCCATGCTCGGAAGCCAGTTCGCGCAACCGCGCCAGGAATCCCTCCGCGGGCGGAACCACGCCGATGTTGAACTGCACCGGCTCGACGATGATCGCGGCGATCTCACCGCGGTGACGGTCGAGGATGTCCGTCACCAGCACAGGCTGATTGAACGGGGCGATCACCGTCTCGGCCAGGCGGCTGGCCGGCATCCCGGCGGTGGCCGGCACGCTGTTCGGCGCCTCGATCGGTCCCATCGCATCCCGTGCGGGCTGGATGCTGATCAGCACGTCGTCGTGGTGGCCGTGGTAGCCGCCCTCGAACTTGAGGACCTTGCTGCGCCCGGTGAAGCCACGTGCCACGCGGATGGCGTCCATGGTCGCCTCGGTGCCGGAGTTGCTGAAGCGGACCAGGTCGGTCCCGAAGCGCAGCTTGATCTCCTCGGCCAGCGCCACCCCGTCCTCGGTCGGGAAGGTGTAGCAGGTGCCGTTGGCCACCCGCCGCTGGAGCGCCTCCGCCAGCAGCGGATGCGAGTGCCCCGCTGCAAGGACGCCGAAGGCCATGTCGAAGTCGATGTACTCGTTGCCATCCACGTCCCAGATCCGGGAGCCGCGGGCATCGGTCATGAACAGCGGGTAGGGGTCGTAGGTCTGGAAGGAGCTGGCAACGCCCAGCGGCATCGCCTCACGCGCGCGGGCGTGCAGCGCAGCGCTGCGCGGAGTGCGTGTCCGGTAGGCAGCCTCCTCGCGGTCGAGGATGGCGCGGATCCGTGTCCGGTCAATGGTTCGGCTCGGTGCGCTGGTCACGATCGATCTCCTACCTGGTGCCCCACTGATAACTCTCCTTCACGAATCGCAGCTCGACCATCGTCTCGGTCGACAGGATCCCGTCGATCTGTGCCAGCGGGCCGGTCAGGACCCGCAGCAGGTGTTCATTGTCCTCGCAGACCACCTCGCAGATGATGTCGAAACGCCCCGCGGTGATCACCACGTAGGTCACCTCGTCGAGCGACGCGACCTCGGCCGCGATCTCCTCCAGGCGTCCTGCGTCCACGCGCAGGCCGATGAAGGCCGGCTGGCCGAAGCCCATCGCCAGCGGATCGGTAACGCCAACCACCTGCACCACGCCGCGCGCCATCAGCCGTTCCGCGCGCTGACGAACCGTGGCCTCGGGCACCGACAGGTCGCGACCGATCCGGGCGAAGGGGCGCCTGCCGTCGTGCTGAAGTGCCTTGATGATCGACTTGTCGAGGGCGTCGAGCGCCGGGCGCACGGTGGTCGGTTTGACTGATCTGAGTGCCATGACTACAGCGAATCGTAGCCCTTCACGGCACCAGCAGTCAACTTTCCGCCGCTAGGCAGGCCATATCCTGCGGAATCCGCGTCCCTCCGACGATCCGGGCGCCGTTTCGACAAGATCGACGGCGGGCGTCGGCTGAACCGTCCAGGCGCCGGTCGCGTCGGCCAGCAGCTCGGCCACGTCACGCACGGCGACGTCGGTCCTCTCAAGGTCAGTCACCCCGTCGCGCAACATCACCAGGCAGAAGGGGCAGGCGGTGGCGATGGCGTCGGCATTGGTGGCCAGTGCCTGCTCGGTGCGGCGGTGATTGATCCGTTGGCCCTCCCGCTCCTCCATCCACATCCGCGCGCCGCCGGCTCCGCAGCAGAGGCCCTTGCGGTGGTGCTGCTCCATCTCCACCACCTTCTTGCCCGGGATGGAGGCCACGACGCGGCGACCCTCGTCGTACACCTCGTTGTAGCGACCCAGGTAGCACGCGTCGTGATAGGCGACCACGGCGTCCGAGTGCACGTCGGGCACCAGGCGCCCATCGGCAACCAGGCGATCCAGCAGCTGCGTGTGGTGGATCACCTCCACGCCGGTCAGGCCGAACTGCGGGTACTCGTTGCGGATCGTGTTGAAGCAGTGCGGGCAGCTG
>JBBEBK010000158.1:10172-11501 GCA_040882375.1 Chloroflexota bacterium | reverse complement strand
ACGCCTGGTCGTACCGGCTCCTCGTGCGCGCCTGCTACGCCGAGGCCCGCCGGACCCGTCGCTGGTCGCCGAATCTCCGCCTCCTGCCGGCCGATGAGCCGATGGGTGCGGATGGCACGAGCCTGGTCATCGATCGTGACCAGCTCGAGCGCGGCTTCCGGCGGCTCTCGATCGACCATCGTGCGGTGGTGGTCCTGCACCATTACCTCGACCTGCCGCTCTCCGAGGTCGCCGAGACGCTCGGCGTGCCCGAGGGAACGGTTCGATCTCGACTTCATCACGCGATGCGCGGCATGCGCGCGGCGCTCGACGCCGACGCACGCCCGACGAGACGGGAGGGTGCGCAATGAGCACCGATCGCGACGTCACCCGCATCGTTCGGTCGTGGCTGGACGAGGGCGTCACCGTGCTCCCGGACCGCGTCCTGGACGCCGTGCTCGATCAACTCCCCGCGACCCCACAGCGCCGAGCCGGCTGGCTGGCGCGGAGGTCACCTGTCATGAGAAACAGCGTTCGCATCGCCATCGCGGCCGCGGCCGTGGTGGTCGTCGCCATTGTTGGCTACCAGCTGCTGCCTGGCTCACCGGCGCCGGGCGTTGAAACGAGCGCGACGCCGGAGCCGACGGCCACGCCGTCGGCCACGCCGTCGAGCCAGCCGAGCACGGCCGGTGGCCTCCCCGTGGGGTCGTCGTTCCTGCTGGCGGATGGCCAGCCGTCGGGGAACGAAATCGGCCGCCTGGCGATGACCGTCACCATCCCGGCTCCTGGCTGGGACGGCGAGCCGGATAACGGAATCCTCGTGAAGAACGACAATCCCGATCCCCCGGAAGGTTCCGGGATGATCGTCTGGGCCGGGGTGGACCACTTGTACGTGTATGGCGACCCGTGTGAATGGTCGTCGACACGGCCGGAGACCCCTTCCACCACCGTGGATGAGGTCGCGGCCGCGTTGGCAGCCCAGGCATCGCGTGATGCCTCGGCGCCGGTCGACATCACGCTGGATGGATATGCCGGGAAGGCGATCACACTGCATGTCCCGGATGACATCGCATACAGCGCCGGCGAGTTCACCGACTGCGACCAGGGCAAATTCGGCAGCTGGAGCTTGGGCACCACCGACCTGAGTCCCCACCGCTACGCCCAGGGCCCTGGTCAGATCGACGAGGTGTGGATCCTTGACGTGGACGGCCTACTGGTCGTCATCGACTGGACGCACTACGCGGGAACGCCGCCGGCTGACGTCGACGAGCTCCGGGCTATCGTCGAATCGGCCACGTTCGAGGCGCCGTGACCGATCCGGACCGAGACCGAGGCGCGGGCGGCCATTTG
>JBBEBK010000158.1:1343-10162 GCA_040882375.1 Chloroflexota bacterium | reverse complement strand
CCCGCCACCCCCCCCCGCCCCTCCCCCAGGAGCTCCCCGCGTGACCGTCCTTGGCTCCTCCCACTTCGATGCGGGGTACTCAAGGGGACGCCGGCCGATTACGTGGACGAGATACAGGCGATTCGTCGACTCGATCACCTTCGAGTAAACCAATTCAGGACCGCCTGTAGCGGCCCGCCATGGAGGGACTCACCTGATGTCAATGCATAGCCCAGCGCACCCTTCTCAATCACGGATTGCGGCGGGGATCTTGGCAGCGCTCATCCTGTCTCTGCCCGCGGCCGCGTTCGGCAAGCAGTTCGAGGCCTGGGGCCCGGCGGCGGTCGAGGCCGCCGTCAACAGCGCGGCCCCGGACGGCTGCCCCATCGAGTCACCCAACGGCAGGAGCCTGTATATCGCCTCTACCCGGTCTGGGACACTCGGCGGCAACGACATCTGGGTCGCGCACCGAACCAATGACGCGTCGCCATGGTCGGCGCCGGAGAACCTGGGTGCGCCGGTCAACTCTGAGTTCAACGACTACTGCCCGACCCCCCTGCATGGCAACTGGCTGCTGTTCGTGTCGGAGCGGCCGGGACCGGGCACCTGCAGCGCAGGGCCGGGGAAGGGGGACATCTACATCGCGCGGTTCATCCCGTCGCTCGGCTGGGGGGCGCCGCGGCACCTGGGCTGCGATGCAGATGGCACCGGGCCAAACTTCCCCGGCGGCGAATTCGGGCCATCGCTGGTAACGACCTCGTCCGGCACGTTCCTGTTCTTCTCCAGCACCGGCTACGGGGCGGACATGAACATCTACATGAGTCGCCTGCAGACCGATGGCAGATTCGGCCCGGCGACCCTGGTGGATGAGCTCAACACGGAATATGCGGACTTCATGCCGAATGTGAGCCGCAACGGCCTTGAGATCGTCTTTAACTCGAACCGGCCCGGCGGTGAGGGATTGCAGGACGTGTACACCGCGTCACGCGCCAGCACGAACGACCCCTGGTCGGAGCTGGTCAACGTGGGGACCAATGTCAACACGGCCGGCAACGAGACCCGCTCGTCACTCTCCGGTGACGGCGAGCGTCTCCACTTCGGCCGCGACGGCGAGATCTACGTCAGCATCCGCAACAAGGTGACCGGCGGCGACTGATCCGGCCGGTACCGCCTGAGGACCCGCCCGTCATCTGACGGGCGGGCCTCCGCACGTCGAGTGGTTCGTCGGAGGGCGATCCGGCGGCCCCGATTGAACCATCGGTGAGGTCATGGTCTCCTAGAGGCAGGGCGGATGCGGCGCGGTCGACACCGGCCATGACCCGTCTCCCACCGAAGCCGTCGCACCCACTCGTAACCGCCGCCTCCAGCGGATCCGCGAGGGACAGAAGGTCGCCGGCGTATGCGCGGGCCTCGCGGTGTACGCGGAGTTGGACGTCGCGTGGGTGCGTACCCTGTTCGTCCTCGGCACGGTCGTCACCGCCGGCGTCCTAGGGTTGGTATATGTCGCGCTCGCGTTCATTCTGCCGGTCGCAGCGACGCGAGAGGGTTAGAGCACCCTACACGTCCTCGACGGCGATCCGGATCCGCTTGTTGATGCGCCCCTTGGACTCGTAGCCGGTCACCCGGACCCGACCGATCTCGCTCGTGCGGGCAACATGGGTGCCGCCATCGGCCTGCAGGTCGAGCCCGGCGATCTCGATCGTGCGCACCTCGGGGATCCCCTCGGGCAGCAGGTTGATCTTGGTGCGGATCAGGTCGGGGATGGCGAACGCCTCGACGCGCGGCAGGTTCGCCACGTGAATCTCGCGGTCCGCGGCAATTTCGACGTTCACCCGGCGCTCGATCTCCGCCACCAGCTCGCCGGCCATCGTCTCGAACTCGAAGTCCATGCGCCCGGCCAACGGCTCCATGTTCCCACCCGTGACCGATGCGCCCCAGTCTCGCCAGACGACGCCGCACAGCACGTGCAGCGCCGAGTGGGTGCGCATCAGCGCGTGGCGCCGCTCCCAGTCGAGCTCCACCGTGACCGCCGTCCGGGCGACGGGCGGCTCGGCGCCCTCCTCGAGCAGGTGCCAGATCGCGTCGCCAGCCTTGCGTGCACCGGTGACCACCCAGCTCGCCCCGTCATCGGTCTTCAGCCAGCCCGTGTCCGCGGGCTGGCCCCCGCCGCCGGGATAGAAGACGGTCCGGTCGAGGAGCACTGCCGCCCCATCGGTCTCGCGCACGCGGGCGGTCGTGGAGCGCGCATAGGCATCGGTGTAGGCGAGGTTCTCGGACATGTGCGGCATCCTAGCGGTGCGCGCGGCCCGGCCGTAGCACGCATGGTGCTACAACGGCACGAGAACCGGCGACCAGAGCTGGATTTGTGTCCTCCTTATCACTTCTCGTGCTACCACGAACCCTGCCAGGGCTGAAACCGGCCCAAGCGGGCCATTCCGGTGCGGATGTAGCACTATGCGTGGTATTGCGCCGGACTCTGCGAACCGACGGTGCGGATGGCACGAGGTGAGGCGCTACGATGCTGCTGCCCCGCACCGCTGAGGTACCGATGAACTTCGCCGCGCTCGTTGACGTGTTGCTCGCCGATTACTACCGACTCCAGCCCGCCGATGCCACCGGGCTCGGCTTCCACGAGCACGACGACCGCTGGCCGGACCTGACCGATGCGGGCCACGCGGAGTGGTCGCGGTGGCTGGCGAGCGCCGAGGCGCGAGTGCTTGCCGTTGACGCGGGCTCGCTCACGCGCGACGAGGCGATCGACCGGCGAATCCTGCTCGACAACCTGGCCGCCATGCGCTTCGCCCAGGATGAGCTGCGCGACCACGCCTGGAACCCGATGTCGTACGTGTACCTCTTCGGCGGGACGCTCTTCACCATGCTGTCGCGCGAATACGCCCCGCTGCCCGATCGACTGCGTGCGGTGGCGGCGCGCCTCCGCGCGCTGCCCGCGGCGCTCGACGGTGCGCGACAGGCTCTGAGTGCGAGCGGCGGCAGGCCGGTGAGCCGCTACCACGCCGAGATGACGGTCGAGCGGATGCCCGGTGTCGGGGATCTCGTCGCGCTGGCCGTGTCCGAGGCAGAGGGTGCCGGCGACCGCGGTCTGCTGGCGGAGGTCCAGTCCGCCGCCGAGGTCGCCGCTTCGGCGCTTGATGCATGGGTCGCCTGGGTGCGCATCGAACTCGCCCCGTCCGCCACCGGCGACTTCCGCCTCGGCCCGGAGCTGTACGCCGCCAAGTTCCGGCACTCCCTGAAGACCGATCTCACGCCCGCCCAGCTCGAGACCCGGGCACTCGCCGAGTACGACGCGGTGCGCGCCGAGATGACCCGCATCGCGCGGCGCATCTGGCCCGACTGGATGGGCTCGGCCGAGCCGCTCGCCGATGACGATGCCGCGGTCCGTGCCGTGCTCGACGCGATCGCGGTCGACCACCCTGCGGCGGACGAGCTGCTGGACTTCTGCCGCGCCGAGAACACGCGGATCGAAGCGTTCGTGGCGGAGAGCGACCTCATCGGTCTGGCCGACGAACCGCTCAAGATCATCTGGACCCCGGCCTTCGCCCGCGCCTTCGGTGGCGCCATGCTCATCCCACCCGGGCCCCTGGACCGCGGCCTGGACTCGTTCTTCGCCATCACGCCGGTCAACGAGGCCTGGCCACCCGAGCGCCAGGAGTCGTACCTGCGCGAGGACAACGCGCGGATGCTGCGGCTGCTCACCATCCACGAGGCGGTGCCGGGCCACTACCTTCAGCTGGCCTATTCGAACCGATGCCCGTCGCTGATTCGCGGCATCTTCGGTTCAGGCGTGTTTGCCGAGGGCTGGGCGGTCTACATCACCCAGGTGATGATGGATGTCGGCTACGGCGCCGATGACCCCGCCCTGGTGCTCGTCCACTGGAAGTTCTACCTGCGTGCCGTCACCAACGCCCTGATGGACATGCGCATCCACGCCGGAACCATGTCCGAGGACGAGGCGATGGCCCTGATGGTGGATGGCGGCTTCCAGGAGTTCGGCGAGGCGACCGCCAAGTGGGACCGCGCGCGCCTCTCCTCCACCCAGCTGTGCGAGTACTTCCTGGGGAGCGTCGGCATGCACGACCTCGAGCGCGAGGCGCGTCTGCGGGCCGAGGCCAGTGGGGCCGCGTTCGTGTACCGGCCGTACCTGGAGTCGGTGCTGGCCCACGGGACGCCCCCGCCGCCGGTGATCCGCGAGATCCTCTTCGGAGAGTAGTCCGTCTCGGCCCGCGTCGTACCGCGCCCCGCCCAGGTTCGTTGTTCCGCCCGGCGGATCTAACGATCAAGAACCGCCAAGTTAGGTACATGGATTCCCGCGGGATGGAATTCCATGCCTCGAATCGGCCGTTTTCGGCCGTTTTGGGCCCAAGGTTGTTCGTTGGATCCATGGGGTGGAACAGGGGGACCGTGACCGCGGGCACGGGCACCGGCCGCAGATTTCCCCCTTACCGCGCGGCGATGTCCAGGGCGAGATCCAGGATCGAGGGCCCTCCCGCAGAACGGGTAAGCAGCTCCGGGACGTCGAACTGGCGCGTGGTGCCCATCACCACCAGCGTGACCCGCTCATCGGGAAGTCGGAGCATGAGCGTGCTGTAGCCTCGCAACAGGCCGGAGTGGCCGTAGCCGGTCAGCTCCCCAACATGCAGCCGCTCGGCGCCGAGGCCCCAGCCGTCGGGCGTGAAATCGAGCATCCGCTGAAGAATCTGGGGGCGGAGCACGAAGCCGCCATAGAGCGCATCGGCCCAGCGGACCAGGTCTTCCGCGGACGCATAGACCGATGCCGACGTCCAGAAGGCGCTCGCCCAGGACGCGTTGAACAGGTACGGGGCGCCCGGCTCGAGCGCGAAGCTGGTGGCCGGCAGTCCAAGCGGCTCGATGATTCGATCGCGCAGCTCGTCCACGTATCGGTGCCCGGTCACCCGCTCGATCAGCATGCCGAGGATCACGTAGTTCGTGTTCGAGTACTCGAAGCCGGTGCCCGGCACGAAGTGCGACGGCCCGACCGCTGCCAGCACTTCGGGAGCCGACCAGATCCGGTCCGGGTTGGCGTTCATGGCGGTGCGCATGGGGGCGAGCAGGTCGGGCACGCCGCTGACGTGCTGCATCACCTGGGCCACGGTCGCGCCACCCGCCACCGTGACCTCTGGCAGATAGTCGGTGAGCGGGGACCCGAGGCGGATGCGCCCCTCCTCGACGAGCTGCAGGATGATCGCGGCGGTGAAGGTCTTCGTCACACTGGCCACGGCGAACGGATAGACGCCGCGCAGCGGCCCGCCCGCGGCGCCCGCCGTGCCCGCGACACCGCTCCAGCCCAGCTCCCCGTCGACCGAGAGGCCGACCGTCAGCGTCGCGAGGCCGTAGGTCGCCTTGGCGCGGTCGATCGCTGCCTGGAGGGCGGCCGCGTCCTCCTCCGAGACATCGCTGAGCGCGGGCGGGCGCGTCGTCCCACTCCCGATGACCCCCGGGGAGCGCGAGTACGGCGGGTCCGAGGGTTCGGGATACACCGATCTCCCCGCGGCCGGTGAACCGACCGCCCCGGCCGGCGCGATCGTTCCGGGAGCCATCGCGAGCCCGGCGGCCACCACCACCACGAAGGCGGCGGCGGCACCGGTCAGGCGGCGCATCGGTCGTCGCATCGGCCAAGCATATCGGTCTGTAGCATTGCGAACCGATGCCCCAACTCCGCAGCGGCTTTGTCGCGCTCTCCGTCCGGAACTACCGGCTCTACTGGATCGGCCAGATCGTCAGCCTGGTCGGCACCTGGATGCAGTCGGTCAGCCAGCCGTGGCTGGTCCTGCTGCTGGGCGGCAGCCCGATCCAGCTCGGCATCGTGCTGGCCCTGCAGTTCGCCCCCTCGATGGTGCTCGCCCCGCTGGGCGGCGTCATCGCGGACCGGGTCGACAAGCGGCGCCTGCTGATGGCCACTCAGTCGGTCGCCATGCTCCAGGCGGTGGCCCTCTTTGCACTCACGGTGACCGATGTGGTCCAGATCTGGCACGTCATGCTGCTGGCCCTGGCGCTCGGGTTCGTGAACGCGGTCGACATGCCGGTTCGCCAATCGTTCGCCGCCGACCTCGTGTCGCGGGACCAGCTGATGGGGGCGATCACCCTCAACTCGGCAAGCTTCAATCTCGCGCGCGTGCTCGGACCGGCAGTGGCCGGCGTGACCCTCGCCGTCTTCGGTCCGGCATTCAATTTTGCGATCAACGCGGCCAGCTACGGCGGCGTGCTGACCGCGCTGTGGCGCATGGATCCGCACGAGATCCGGCGCGCCGCGCGACCGGAGCGGCAGCCATCGGTCCGATCGAGCCTGGCCGAGGGGATCCGCTATGCCGTCCGCACGCCGACCGTCCTGTGGCCGCTCGTCCTGCTGGGCGGGGTCAGCCTGTTCGGCTTCAATTTCCAGATCCTGCTGCCGCTCTTTGCGCGCCTGACGCTGGAGATGCGGGCCGATGGGTACGGCGCCCTCTTCGCGGCGATGGGCCTCGGCTCGCTGATCGGCTCGCTGTCGCTCGCCTTCATCGGTACGCGGCGCCCGCTCCTGGGCTTCATCCTGGGCGGGGGCCTGGGCTTCGTCGTCTTCGAAGCCCTGCTCGGACTGGCGCGGAGCCCGTTCCTCGTCTACCCGCTGATCATGCTCGTCGGGCTGTCCTCGATGCTGATGATCAACAGCATCAACGTGATGGTCCAGCAGAACGTGCCGAATGAGCTTCGCGGCCGGGTGATGGCCCTGTACGTGACGGTCTTCGCCGGCGCTTCGCCGATCGGCGGCATCTTTGTCGGTGTGGTGGCAGAGTGGTGGGGCGCTCCAGCCGGCTTCCTGCTGGGCGCGGCACTGTCTGCACTATTCCTGGCACTGATCGCCTGGCAGCTGCTCTTCCTGGGCAAGGGCCGGACCGATGAATCGGTCGCGCCGGCCACTCCCGCCACCGCGTGACGGCGACGCCTGCCTCCGCGCCGGCAGCCCCGGTGGCCCGTCCCGGCCTCACGCTCGCCCTGCTCTCGATGTCACACGCGGTGATCCACGCCCAGTCGGCCCTGATGCCGCTGATCTACCCGATCGTGATCGTGCAATTCGCGCTCGACGCGCGCGACATCGGCCTCTTCATTGCCGTCACCACCGCCGTCGGTGGCTCGATGCAGCTGCTCTACGGCTTCCTCACGCGCGTCGTCGCTCGCCCCGCACTGCTCGCCGGCGGGCAGCTCGTATTCGGGACCGGACTGATGCTCGGGGGGCTGGCCACCTCCATCGGTCAGTTGTTGGCGGCGGTCTCGCTGTCGCGGATCGGGGCGAGCCCGCAGCACGTGGTCGGGAACGCCCTGCTGTCGGACCTGTACCCGAAGGAGCGCCGCGGCTTCGCCATCAGTGCGCACATCAGCGGCGGGAACGTCGGGACGGTGCTCGTCCCGTTCGTGGGGCTGGCGCTGATCTCGGCGGTCGGCTGGCAGGCCACGCTGGCCCTCTTCGGTCTCCCGGCCCTGGCGATGGGGACGCTCATTGCGCTGCGCGTGCGCGAGGATGGGCGTGCCTACCGCTCCGCGGCGCGTGACGCCGGCACGGTTCGCGGCCAGTTCGGCGATGTGCTCCGCCGCCGCGATCTGCGGCTGATCCTGGGCGCCTCGCTGGTGGCCGCCGGTGGCCGCGGCCTGGACATCGTGGCGCCGTTCATGCTCCTCTACCTGCGCGGTCCGCTCGGGATCGGGGAGGGGACGACCGCGATCCTGTACGCGCTGCTGCTGATCGGTGCCGTGGTTGGCCCGGTCCTGGCCGGCTGGCTCTCCGACCGATTTGGCCGCCGCCGCACCCTGGTCATCTACTACCTGCTGTCGGCCATCGGTATCCTGGCCTTCCTGGCCGCCGGCTCGAACCTGGTCCTGCTGGTGCCGCTGCTGCTCCCCTTCGGCACGGCCGTCTTCTCCGAGTCGCCGGTGCTGCAGGCGTTCCTCGCAGACAGGGCGGTGGGGCCCACGCGTGACGTTGCCTTCAGCGTGTACTTCACCTTCGCCTTCGGGGTCGGGGCCTTCTGGGCGTTCGTCATCGGGAACGTGGCGGCGAGCTGGGGCTACCCGGTCGCGTTCGTGGTGATGGCCGCGAGCTACATCGGCGCCGCGCTGTTGGTGGGCCTGGTCCGAGAGCGCCCGACCGCCCCCGTTCCTGTCTAGGTCCGGTTCAGGCCCCAGATTCTCAGGGTATTACTTCACGTGCTACTTGCGCACGGATCGGCCCGCCCCAGGGCATTCCACGGGTCTGCTCATTACCCATGGTGATATCCAGCGAGTCTGGGGCAGTGGAGAACGGTGTCCGGCGCCCAGAATCGCGCACATAGCGCGTCCCGTAATAACGGGCCGATACCCGTGATAACGGGCCGATACCCGCCACGTAAGCCATCCGCCGCAACATGTGCCGATGCGACCATTCAGATCCAGGCCGGCCGACACCGGTCACGCGAGGAGCGCTCACCTGGCCACTCGCTACGGTGTCGAACTCAGGATCGCGCGGACGACCGCCGGACTCTCCCAGGTGCAGCTCGCCCGACTCGCGCGGGTCAGCCAGCCGGAGGTCAGCAAGGCCGAGCGAGGTTCGCGCGACGTCTCGCTGGACGCCCGATGCCGGCTGGCCGCCGCCTCGGGCCACGAGTTGGGCTGGCGGCTTTATCCGACCGCGACAGTCTCGCTGCGCGACTCCGGACAGCTTCACATCGCGCAGGCCATCGTCCGAGCAGCGCATCCGGGGTGGCGCTCGCAGCTCGAGGTCCCTGTCAGCGCTCACGACGTCAGCGCTCACGACCTGCGCGCCGCGGACCTCGTGCTGAGCAGCGAGGCCGGCG
>JBBEBK010000158.1:0-1243 GCA_040882375.1 Chloroflexota bacterium | reverse complement strand
GTCAGCGCTCACGACCTGCGCGCCGCGGACCTCGTGCTGAGCAGCGAGGCCGGCGTGGTGCACATTGAAATCGAGCGCTCCCTTGTGGACCTGCAGGCGCAGCTCCGCTCCGCCCAGCTGAAACGGCAGGCGATGGCTCACAGTGAGAGTCGACCCGTCAGGCTGGTGATTGCGGTCCCTGAAACGGCTACCGCCCGACAGCGGCTCGCCACCGTCGCGGACCTGGTGGAGCGGGCGCTCCCGGTCCGTTCGCGCCAGGTGTGGCGCGACCTTCGCGCGGGAACGGTGCCCGCCGGTGACGGCATCCTCTTCGTCCGGGCACCCACGCGGGGCTAGAATCCCCGCCATGGCCGACGAGCAAGCGAAGCAGAGCGAGCCCACCGACCACACCGGGCACGAGCACATCGAGCCGGCTGCGGAAGCGGCCACGATCGAGAACCTGCTGCGCGAGGAACGCCTCTTCCCACCGCCCTCCGCCTTCACCGCGGCAGCAACGGCCAACGATCCCGATATCTACGCCCGCACCGCGACCGACGAAGGATTCCGGGCCTTCTGGGCGGAGGAGTCGAAGCGGATCGACTGGATCGAGCCGTGGACGGAGCTGCTCGACTGGCAGCTCCCCTACGCGGAGTGGTTCGTCGGCGGGAAGCTGAACATCAGCGTCAACTGCCTCGACCGCCACGTCGCCAACGGCCTGGGCGACAAGGTCGCGTACTACTGGGAGGGCGAGCCCGGCGACGCGCGCACCCTGACCTACAAGGAGCTCCTCGACGAGACCTGTCGGATGGCCAACGCCCTCCGCTCGCTGGGTGTCAAGAAGGGCGACAAGGTCGCCATCTACATGCCGATGATCCCGGAGCTCCCGATCGCGATGCTCGCCTGCGCGCGGATCGGCGCCCCGCACTCGGTCGTCTTCGGTGGCTTCTCCGCCGACGCGCTGGCCGGCCGCATCGACGACGCGCAGTGCACCACGGTGATCACCGCAGACGGCGGCTACCGCAAGGGCGCCGCGGTGCATCTCAAGGCGAGCGCAGATGACGCCATGGGACGCAGTCCATCGGTCAAGCACTGTGTCGTGGTCAAGCGCACGGGCGACCCCGTCGACTGGGACCCAAACCGCGACCATTGGTGGCACGACCTGACCGCGGATCAGCCGACCGAAGCCACCCCGGAGCCGATGGACTCCGAGGATCTCCTCTACCTGCTGTACACCAGCGGAACGACCGCCAGGCCCAAGGGGATC
>JBBEBK010000157.1:0-1880 GCA_040882375.1 Chloroflexota bacterium | reverse complement strand
CGTACGCGGCCTTCGTGGCGCCGGCGCTGCTCGCCCAGGCGAGCATGAACGGGGCGATCGCCGAGTCGATCTTCAACGTCTTCTTCAAGCTGAACTTCAGCAAGACCTACGACGCGATCCTCGCCACGCCACTCGGCATCCGCGAGATCGCCGTGGGCGAGATGCTCTGGTCGCTCTTCCGCGGAACGCTCTACGTGATCGCGTTCGTGCTGGTGATGATTGGTATGGGCCTCGTGATCTCACCGATGCTCTTCCTGGTCATCCCCGCCTCGATCCTCATCGGCGCCGCCTTCAGCGCGGCCTGCCTGGCGACCACCGCATACCTGCGCACGGTGCAGGACTTCGACCTGCCGATGGGCCTGGTGGTGATGCCGATGTTCCTGTTCAGCGCCACGTTCTTCCCGATCAGCGTGTACGAGCCCTTCCCGATCCTGATGGTCGTGATCGAGGCGACGCCGCTCTTCCACGCCGTCAGCCTGTTGCGCGGCCTGGCCACCGGCCTGGTCGGCTGGCACGAGCTGTGGGACCTCGCGTATCTCGTCGTGTTCGGGGCGATCGCGATGTGGATCGCGCTCAACCGTCTGGAGCAGCGCCTGATCAAGTAGCGGTCCCCGGGTCGTCGCCCACCCGCGTATCGCGTCACCTGTTTGTGCGGCTGTGCAGCTGTGCTGCGCAACCGGCCTTGACAGCAGCGGAGCCCGCCTCAGCGGTCCCGTCCGAGCAGGATTGGTACGGCGGCACGCAGGTACGCCACGCCTGAGACCACGGCCAGCACGGCCGCCGCGACGGCCACCCAGAATCCGACCGCAGCGATGGTGGCGGCGTGGACGATTCCGGCGACGGGACCCCCGGTTCGCGCATCGAAGGCCAGCAGCAGCACCACGATCGCCACGTTGGTCCCGAACGCCTTCCACTTGCCCAGCCCGCGCGCGCTGATCACAACGTTGGCCACGGCGGCGAGCTGCCGCACGCCCTGCACCACCAGCTCGCGGATGAGGAGCGCGGCCACGACCCAGGTGGGGAGCAGGTCCACCTCGACCATGGCAATCAGGACGCCGGCGGCGAGCACCTTGTCGGCGGTCAGGTCCAGGAAGATGCCCAGCGGCGATACCTGGCCACGGGCGCGCGCAATCCGCCCGTCCAGGTAGTCGGTCGACGCGGCGACGGTGTAGACCGCGAAGGCCGTGATGCCGGCGCCGGCGAAGGGCAGGAGCAGCAGCCCCATCACGATCGGCGTGGCCGCGATGCGCGCCACGCCCAGCATGTTCGCGAGGGTGGTGAGGCGCGGGCGGGGTTGCAGTCCGCTCACTGGCCGATCTTCCGCTCGGTCCCGGCGCGCAGCCGCGCGATGTTGTCGCCGTGGGCGAGAGTGACCAGCAGGGCGCCACCCAGCGCCAGCGCCACCGCTGCCCAGCTCGCTGCGCCAAAGGCCGCCAGCGCGCCGGCTGCCAACGGCGCCAGGAGCGCGCCGGTCAGCGACCCGAGCGACACGTAGCGCGTGCGCCACACGACGAGGGCGACGACCGGCACCACCATGGCCAGCGTCCACGGCGCGATGGCCAGCATGCTGCCAGCGAAGGTCGCCACGCCTCTCCCGCCGGTGAAGCCGATGAAGACGGATCGGATGTGCCCGGCGATCGCGGCGAACCCGGCGGCGGCGGCGACCCATGGCGGCGAACCGGCAGGCCCTGCTCCGTACAGCCAGCCCACCAGCAGGACGGCGAGGACCCCCTTGGCGGCGTCGAGGGCGAAGACGAGCACCGCCCCCGCCGGCCCGATGGTGCGCAGCGCGTTGGTGGCGCCGGTGCGCCCCGAGCCGTGGTCACGCAGGTCGACGCCACCTGCCACGCGGCCGATCAGCAGCCCGAACGGGATGGCAC
>JBBEBK010000156.1:10525-11815 GCA_040882375.1 Chloroflexota bacterium | reverse complement strand
GGAAGAGGAGTGCGCCGCCAACGCGCATCAGGGCTTCCTGCGCCGAGCCGGCACCCGTGTATCCCGTGGCCGGCAGATCGATCCGAGTCCGTCGTCCCGGGTCTTGCCGCAGGACATGCAGCCCGCGCAGGGTGACGAGGTAGCGGAAGCCAGCCGAGCGCGCTGCTCTGGCGAGGCCGGGCCCGGCGAGCCAGCCGGGCGGGCAGAAGCCACCCGGCGCGAGACCCAGCCGATAGAGCCAGGCGCGTCCCGCCTCGAGGCGCTCCCGCATCTCGAGAGGCGCCAGCGCGAGGAACTCTGCGGCGTCGCCGGCGAACAGGCGGGCGCGGACGCGGTCGGCGACGGCCCCATGGGACGGGCCTTCCGCCCGGTGGGTCCATCCGTGGAGCACGATCTCAGAACCGGCTGCGGCCTCGTCGCGGACGAGCCGCTCCACATCAGCCATTCCGCGTGCATCGGCGCCATCCTCCGCGGGGATGACCTTGAGCACACGCGTGGCGACGCCCGCGTCATCCAGCCGCGACAGGAGCCAGCGGACGTGCGGCAAGGTCGATGGCGCGACATCGTGGACGGCGACGATCAGCACGGTGCCGGCGAGTCTACCCCTCGCCGCGGAATGAACCGCCGGTCGGCGGCGGCAGTACCCTAGGTGCACGTCGTGGCCCGGCCTGGCTCCAGCCAGGCGAGCAACCCCCGATCGATAGGAGCTGCCGTGCTGGGCTACGCCGTCCGCCGCATCCTGTGGATCCTCCCCGTGCTGATTGCCGCCTCGATCATCACCTTCATCGTGATGCACGGCGCACCGGGGAGTCCGTGGAGCCGCGAAGGACGACCGTTGGATCCGCATCTCGTGGCGCGCCTCAACGAGCAGCTGGGCCTGGACAGGCCGCTCCCGCTCCAGTACCTGTCCTGGCTCGGCAGGATGCTGCTCGGCGACTTCGGCCTCACCGCCACGGAGACTCCGCGCCAGGTCGGCTCCGTGGTGGCCAACAGCGCCTGGCCATCGGTCCAACTCGGCCTGATGGCGTTCGCGGTGGCCGTGCTGGTGGGCGTGCCGCTCGGCATCGTTGCCGCCCTGCGCCATCGGACGATCGTGGACTATGCGGCAACTGGCGTGGCGATCCTGGGCATGGCCGCCCCGGCGTTCGCGCTGGGCGCGATCCTCCAGATCCTTCTCACCGCGCGCGAGTTCGGTCCCCCGGGGTTCCTGCCGCGCCACGGCTGGGACTCGCCGCAGCACTGGATCCTGCCGACCGTGGCCCTGGCCGGCCTGCCGCTGGCCCAGATTGC
>JBBEBK010000156.1:0-10425 GCA_040882375.1 Chloroflexota bacterium | reverse complement strand
ACGGTCGCGCTCATCGCCCAGGTGGTGGTGCTCTTCATCGGTGTGCCGATCGGCGCCATCGCCGGCTGGCGAGGCGGGCGCACCGAGACCTACCTGATGCGCTTCACCGATGTCATCTACGCGTTCCCGGACCTCCTGTTCGTGATCCTCATCACCTCCGCCATCGTCTACACCCCGCTCTTCCGGCTGATGGACGGGCTGCTCATGGTCTTCCTGGCCATCGGCCTGATCTCGTGGGTCAGCATGGCGCGGCTTGTGCGCGCCCAGGTGCTCTCGATCAAGCACCGCGAGTACGTCGAAGCTGCGCGGGCGCTGGGCGTGCCGGACCGTCAGATCGTGCTGCGCCATGTCCTGCCGAACGCCATCGGACCGATCATCGTGGGGGTCAGCGTGGGTGTCCCGATGGCCATCCTGGCCGAATCCACCCTGTCGTTCCTGGGCCTTGGCGTTCAGACGCCGCGAGCGTCGTGGGGGAGCCTGATCGAGGTCGGCATCCGCAACGCCGAGAGCGCGCCGTGGCTGATCATCCCGCCGATGGTCGCACTGGCGATCGCGCTGGCCGGCTTCACGCTGCTCGGCGACGGGCTGCGCGACGCCTTCGACCCGAAGACGAGCCGCCGTCGCTAGACGGGCCGGCGGCACCTATCATCGGTCAATGGTCGACCGACCCCGGATCGTGGTCACCCTGCACGGCCCCGAGCAGGCCGCGCTCGAGGAGCCGACCTGGGCGACCTTCGACAACTACCTCGTGGCGGTGCATCGCGCGGGCGGCGATCCGGTCCCCCTCGACCCGAGCACCACCGCCGCGGAGCGCCTCGCCGCGTTTGCCGCCATGGATGGCCTGCTCCTCCCCGGCGGAGCCGACCTCGACCCGGGGCTGTACGGCCAGGCGCCGCACCACGCCGCGCAGGTCGAGGTGGTGCGCGACGACCTGGAACTGGAGGCGTGGCGCGCGGCCCGCCGGCAGGGCGTCCCGGTGCTGGGCGTGTGTCGTGGATTCCAGGCGATCAACGTCTTCTCCGGCGGGACGCTGGTCCAGCACCTTGAGGGGCACGACACCTCGCATCAGCCGGCCGCACATCCGCTGCACCTCGATCCCGGCTCGCGGCTCGCCGCAATCCTCGGCGACGCCGACCCGATGATCAGCACCGAGGTCAACTCCTACCACCACCAGGCGGTGCGGCCGGAGGATCTCGCTCCGGGGCTGGTCGCCACGGGCCTGGCGCCGCACCACGACGGTGACCTGGTGGAGGCGCTCGAGGCGGCCGACCCGACCGACTGGCTGCTCGGCGTCCAGTGCCACCCCGAGCGGCCCGAGTTCATGGCCCCGGAGTTCGACCGCCTGTGGCGCGCCTTCGTGGACGCCGCGCGCGACCGCGCGGCGCACCACCACTGACTCAGTCGGGGTCAGCTCAGGTCGACGTACACGTTCTTGAGCTCGGTGTACAGCTCGACCGCGTGCATCCCCAGCTCCCGGCCGATGCCGCTCATCTTGTAGCCGCCGAACGGCGCCTCGGTATGCACGCTGCTGTTGCTGTTGACCGAAAGCACGCCGGCCTTCAGCCCCTTGACCACCCGCAGCGCCCTGCCGATATCGCGGCTCCAGACCGATCCGGACAGCCCGTACGGAGTGTCGTTGGCCAGGCGGAGCGCCTCTGCCTCGTCGCTGAACGGGATGATCGCCACCACCGGGCCGAAGATCTCCTCGCGCACGATCCGCATATCGGTCCGGCAGGCGTCGAAGATGGTCGGCATCAGGTAGGCGCCGTTGTCGAACTCATCGCCTGATGGCGCGTCGCCGCCATACACCAGTTCGGCCCCTTCTTCGCGGCCGATGGCGATGTAGTCGGCCACCCGCTCGCGCTGGCGCTGACTGACCAGGCTCCCCATCTCGGTCTTGTCGTCGGACGGGTCGCCGACCACCACCTTGCGGGTCGCCTCGGTGAAGAGTTCGACCACCTTGTCGTGGACCGTGTCCTGGACGAAGATCCGGCTGCGCGCACAGCAGTCCTGCCCTGCGTTGTCGAAGACCGCGTACGGCGACTCCGCCGCGAACTTCTCGAGATCGGCGTCGGCGAAGACGATGTTCGGGCTCTTGCCACCGAGCTCCAGCGAGATCTTCTTCACGTTGCCCGCGGCCAGCCGCATGATCTCCTGCCCGGTCGTCGTCTCGCCGGTGAAGGCGATCTTGCCCACGCCGGGGTGCCCGGCCAGCGCCGCGCCGGCGGTGCCGCCCGGGCCGGTGATGACGTTGACGACGCCCGGCGGGAAGCCGGCTTCGAGCGCCAGCTCGCCGAGGCGCAGGGCTGAGAGCGGGGTGTAGCTGGCCGGCTTGAGGATGGTGGCGTTGCCGGCCGCGAGGGCCGGGCCGAGCTTCCAACTGGCCATGTTCATGGGGAAGTTCCACGGCACGATCAGGCCGACCACGCCGATCGGCTCGCGCAGCGTGAAGTCGAGCCCGGGCTTGGAGACCGGAATGGTCTCGCCGAAGACCTTGTTCGCCGCCCCCGCGTAGTACTCGAACACCAGGCTGACCCCGAGCGCTTCGCCGCGAGCGCCGGAGATCGGCTTGCCGACGTTGCGGCTCTCAAGCTGGGCGAGCTCTTCGAGGTTCTGCTTCACCAGGTTGGAGAGCTTCTGGAGGGTGCGACCGCGCTTGGCGGCAGACCAGGTCGACCAGCCGCGCGGGTCGTCGAGCGCCTTCTGCGCGGCGGCCACGGCGCGATCGACGTCCTCCCTGCCGCCGAGCGGCGCACGCGCCAGCAACTCGCCGGTAGCGGGGTTGATGACATCGAAGGTCTGTCCGTCGGCGGCATCGACCTGCTCGCCGCCGATGATCATCTTCACGTTGCCGAGCGCCGGCGCAGCGGCCGCGCGGGATTCGGTCGTCATGGGAGCGTCACCTCGGGGGCGGGAACGGAGCTGATTCTATGACCAACCTGCCCGGAGCACATCCGCCGCTCGCTCCCGGGGACGCTCAGCGTTCGTATCGGCCAGCAGAGGCTGAATCCGCCTCGACATCATGGCTGGCAGACGGGGCTCACGCTCAGTCGCATGCCCGCCCGTGGCCCCGGCCCCGGCAGCGTGGCCGTTGTGAACGCGCCGCAATCCGCGGTCCGCAACCAATCGAGCGAACCTAGGAGCCGCTCGCCTCGTCGGATTCGGCTGGCTTGGCCGATTCTCCCTCGGCTGCTTCGCCCTCCTCGGCCTCGCCCGCGGCAGCCTCCTCGCCCTCGACGGCGGCGACCACGATGGGCTCCTCCTCGACGCGCGGCGGGCTCACCTTGGCGACCAGGTCGGCGGGATCGTTGAGGATCGTCACGCCGGCGGGGACCGGCAGGTCGCGGACGTGGATGGTGGCGTCCAGGTCGGTGAGCGGCGACAGATCGACGGCGATCTCGTCCGGCAGGTCGGCGGGGAGCGCCCTGATCTTGACGTGGTCGATCGCGGTGAACAGGATCGCGTCCTCGAGCTCGACGACTGGCGCGGTACCGGTGAAGACGAGCGGCACGTCAGCCTGCATCTCCTGTCGCAGGTCGAGCGCGTGCAGGTCCACGTGCAGGGCCCTGCCGGTCAGCGGATTGCGCTGGATCGACTTGATGATGGCGCTCGTCGGGAGGCCTCCATCGACGGAGACCTTGACGATGTTCGTGCGGCCGGCCGCCCGGTAGAGCACCTCGAGCGCCTTGGCTTCGAGCTGCACCGGCACCGAGCCGTGGGCCTTGCCGAACAGGACGCCGGGGACCATCCCGGTGCCGCGCAGGCGGCTGGTCTGCTTGCCGAGCACGCTGCGCGAGCTGACGGTGATCTCCAGGTCCATCGGTCTGACTTGATCCTCGATCTTGGCGCCCGGGCATGCCGGACGAAGGTGAAACGCTTCAGGTGCGGGAGCGCATGGTACCAACGGACCGAGAGAGCGGCAAGGAGCCGATCTGGACGTGGGGCTAGAATCGGTGGCCAATGGCTGGCACGATCATGATCGTCGAGGATGAGCCCGCGGTTGCCCGCGGGGTCCAGGTGGCACTTGAGCGCGAGGGATACGCGACCGCCATCGTGGGGACCGGCGAGGAGGCGATCGCTCGATTCGCCGACATCGCTCCGGACCTGGTGCTGCTCGATGTGCGCCTGCCGGGGATCGACGGCTTCGAGGTTTGCCGCCAGCTGCGGCGCGAGACGCGCGCCCCCGTCCTCTTCCTGACCGCCCGTGCCGACGAGGTCGACAAGGTGGTCGGCCTGGAGATCGGCGCCGACGACTACCTGGTCAAGCCGTTCAGCGTCCGCGAGCTGGTGAGCAGGATCAAGGCGCTGCTGCGGCGAGCCTACGGCGAGCTGGCCGACACCCAGACCGGTCGGACGCTGCGACGCGGCGACCTGGTGATCGACCTGGAGCGGCGCCGCGTCACCCGCGACGGCGAGCGGATCAGCCTGACCACCACCGAGTTCGACCTGCTGCGCCACATGGCCGCCAAGCCGGGGCGCGTCTACACCCGGACCCAGCTCCTCGAGCTGGTGCGCGATTACGAAGCGCTCGAGGCCGATGAGCGCACGATCAACGTCCATGTCAGCCACATCCGCGAGAAGATCGAGCCCGATCCCGCCCAGCCGCGCTACATCAAGACGGTGAGAGGCGTGGGCTATGCGTTCAGCGAAGACTGACGCCGGCGCGGTCCCGACGCTCGGTCGGGTGGGGCGGCGCCTCGCCTGGTTCCAGCAACTGAATGCGCGCCTGGTGCTCTCCCTCGCCAGCGTGGCGCTGGTGGCGCTGCTGGTATCGGGGCTGTCCCTGAACCAGGTGCTCCCCGGCTACTTCGTCGAGCAGGCGGCCAGTCGCGCCCGCACCGCGGCGCTCGGGACCCACCTCCTCTTGAAGGAGCAGGTGGAGAGGGTGAGAACCTCGCAGCCGCAACTGCTCACCGTCCGGGAGCTGCGCGAGGCGCAACTGCTGCGTCCGGTGGCCGAGACTGCGGCGAAGGCCCTGGCACAGGGGACGGTCTCCTTCTACAACGAGGACGGCACCCTCGCCGCGCGCGCCGAGCCCGATGCAGACACCCGCGCGGCGTTGCTCGCCGAGGGCCTGCAGCCCGACCCGGATGTTCCGCCGCAGAGCGTGCTCTCCGACCCCATCAGCATGCCGGACCTGTCCCGGCCGGTAACGCTGACGATCACCGTCTCGGACCTGTACACGTCGCGTGCCCGGACCCTCGAGCGCGTGCGCGGCACGCTGTACCTGACCGGCCTGCTGGCGCTGATCGCCTCCGTGGCGGTCGGCGTGCTCGTCGCCCGGCGCTTCACCACCCCGTTGGCGCGGCTGCGACGGGCGAGCAGCCGCCTGGCTCACGGTCAGCTCGATGAACGGGCGCCCCGCTCCACCATCGTCGAGGTCGACGACCTGGCGCAGCAGTTCAACGTGATGGCGGACCGCCTCTCGGAGTCGCTGCGCCTGCTCGAGGCTGACCGGGACCGGCTCCGTGAATTCGTGGCGGACGTGTCGCATGAGCTCCGCACGCCGATCGCCGCCCTGCGCGCCTTCACCGAGCTGCAGCGCGACGGCGACGTGGATGAGCCGACCCGCCGCGAGTTCCTGGCACGCTCCGAGGAGCAGATCAGCCGACTCGACTGGATGAGCACCAACCTGCTCGACCTGTCGCGCATCGATGCCGGCATCTTCCCGCTAGACATGCGCTCCGGCGATCTGCGCGACCCGATCCGCTCGGTGGTCGAGGCGCATGCCGAGCTTGCCGAGCAGCGCGGCGTGTCGCTGGCGATCGAGGTCCCCGCGTCGCCGGTGATCATCCGCTTCGATCGCGAGCGGGTCGTGCAGCTCCTCACCAACCTGGTCGGCAATGGGCTGAAGTTCACCTCACGCGGTGGCGAGGTGCTCGCCAGCCTGACCGATGCCCCCGAGGGCGCCATCGTGCTGGTCCGCGACAGCGGCCCGGGCATCACCGAGGCCGAGCTGCCCCGCGTCTTCGAGCGCTTCTTCCGCGGCACGAACGTGGGCGAGGCCCGCGCCTCGGGGAGCGGCCTGGGGCTGGCGATCGTCCGCTCGATCGTGGAGATGCACGGCGGCACGATCGACGTTGCCAGCGCGCCCGGACAGGGCGCCACCTTCACGGTGCGTCTGCCGCGCACGCCGGAAGGTCAATGAAACTTCACGCGGCCGGCCCGCTGAGCGCAACCCGCGGCGTCCACCATGCAAGCCACATGCGAACCAACGAGGACCGATGAGCGAGCAGGATCCCCCGACCACCCCCGACCCGGATGACGTGGCGCACGTGCCCGACGTCGAGGTGAGTCGCTACGGCCCCCCGCCCAGCCAGCCGAACCGACCGACCTGGGGCGCTGCGCCCGCCTGGTCAGCGCATCCGGCCCCGCCGCCTCCGCCGCGCGAGCGCCGCGGCCTGGGCGCCCTGTCGGTGGTCACCATCGCGCTGGTGACGGCCATCATCTCCGGCTCACTGTCGGCGGCGGCTGTTGCGAACCTCCTCCGGACGCCGACCGGCAGCTCGCCGAACGGGCCGACCGGCACCTCGGTCAGCCAGGTGCACCTCGACGAGTCGAGTGCGGTGATCACCGCCGTCGCCAAGGTGATGCCCGCGGTGGTGACCATCACCGCGCGCAGCAACGGCGGCGTGGTGGGCGGAGCGAACGGCATCGGTTCAGGATTCATCTTCGACGCCGATGGCTGGATCCTGACGAATAAGCACGTCGTCGACGGGGCCACCGAGATCTCGGTGCAGCTGACCGACTCGCGGGTGTTCGTCGGGCGCGTCTACGGAATCGACACCCTGACCGACCTGGCGATCGTGAAGATCGATGCAAGCGAGCTGCCGGCGGCGCCGATCGGCTCGAGCGACGACCTGGAACTGGGGCAGCTGGCGATCGCCATCGGCAATCCGCTGGGCACCTTCGAGAACACGGTCACCACCGGGGTCGTCTCCGGCCTCGGCCGACAGATCCGGGCCGGTGACGCGCTCGGCACCACGTCGGAGCTACTGAACAACCTTATCCAGACCGACGCGGCCATCAACGAGGGCAACTCGGGTGGCCCGCTGATCAACAGCGCCGGCCAGGTGATCGGCGTCAACACCGCGGTCAACCGCGACGCCCAGGGGATCGGCTTCGCCATCCCGATCAGTGTCGCCGCTCCGATCATGCGCCTGGCACTGGCCGGTGAGCCGATCGCCCGTCCGTGGATCGGCGTCTACTACGTGCGCCTCAACGCGGCGCTTGCCGAGGAGCGCGGGCTGGGCATTGACCACGGCGTGCTGATCGACGCCGCCGACAACGGCGCCCCGGGCGTCTTCCCCGGCAGCCCTGCCGCGGCGGCCGGACTCCGCGATGGCGACGTGGTGGTGGCCGTCGACGGGGAGCGCATCGATGACCGGCGCGACCTGGCGGCGCTCGTCATGCCGCACGTTCCCGGCGACGTGGTGGTGCTCGAGGTTGTGCGTGACGGGGAGACGCTCCAGGTGAGCGTTACGCTCGGCACGCTCCCGGCCGAACGCTAGGAGGCGCGCTCCCGACGGCGCCTGCGCAGGCGCACCTCGACCGTCTCGAATTCGCCCGACAGCGGAGCCTGCGGTTTGCGCACCGCCACCTCGACCTCGTCCACCGCGTGCGCGGCCAGCACCGCGTCGGCGATGGCACCGGCCACCGCCTCGACCAGCCTGAGCGACTGGCCCTCGACGATGCCGCGCACCAGGTCAAAGACCGCCGCGTAGTCGACCGTGTCGGCCAGGTCGTCACTGGCGGCCGCGGGCGCCAGGTCCAGGACCATCACGACGTCCACCTCGAACGGCTGGGGCGTCAGCTGCTCACCGGGAAGCGCGCCGTGGCGACCGGCAAAGCGCATGCCACGCAGGGTGATACGGTCCGCCGCGTCGCTCATCGGCCCCATCGCACGATCGCGTCGCTGACCAGCGCGGTACGTGCCATGGCGGCCACGTCGTGAACCCGCACGATATCGGCCCCACCCGCGATGGCGAGAGACACGCTCGCCCCGGTCCCCTCCAGCCGTCGCTCCGGGGGGTCCCCGCCGAGCAGCTCGCCGATGAATCGCTTGCGGCTCGTTCCGACCAGCAGCGGCAAGCCGCCCAGCCCGGCCTTGAGCTCCGCCAGCCGATGGAGCAGCTCGAGCGAATGCGCCCCCGTCTTACCGAAGCCGATCCCCGGATCCACGATCAGCCGCTCGCGGGCAACGCCGGCCGCCAGCGCCCGCTCGATCGCGTCGCGCAGCCAGGCCAGCACCTCGTCGAAGACCCCGCCCGGGTACTCGGCCACCTCCCGGTTGTGCATCAGGACCAGGTGCGCATCGGCCTCCGCGGCGGCTTCGATCGTCGCGGGATCGCGTCGCCCTGCCCAGACATCGTTCACCATCGTGGCGCCCGCCTCCAGCGCCGCGCGGGCGACCTCGCCCTTGGTGGTATCGATGCTCACCGTGGCCTGCCCGGCGAACGCGCGCGCCAGGGCCGCCACCACCGGCACGGCCAGGGCGATCTCGGCCGCGGCGTCCACCGGCTCCCGCTCGCCGTAGAACTGGGCGGGCCGCGACGACTCGGCTCCGACGTCGAGGATCTCGGCGCCCGCGTCCACGAAGCGGCGTGCCTGTTCCAGCGCGGCGGCTACGACCGCCAGCTCGCTGCGACCCGGTGGCGCGATCCCGTCCCCGGAGAACGAGTCGGGCGTGACGTTGATGATCCCCATCACCAGCGTGCGCTCTCCCCAGCGGAACTCGGTCACTCAGACCTCCTGCTCGCCGGTCAGCATCCCACGAACCGCGCCGACCAGGTACAGGGAGCCGGCAACGACCACCGGCTGCTCGGCGGACCGGCGCAGCTCGGCGGCGCGCGCCATGGCGGTTGCCGGGTCGGAGGCCGCTTCGCCGCCGACCGCGATCCGCCGCCAGGTGCGCAGCAGCGTCTCGGGTCGATGCGCACCCGGATCAGCCACCGCGGTGAAGACGGGGAGCGGCTCCAGCGGCGCCAGGGCGTGCAGCATCGCGGCCACGCGTTTGCCTCGCATCGCGCCGAAGACGAGCGGGAAGCCGCGCATCCCGAGCTCGCCGAGTGCAGCCGCAAGTGCCCGGGCGCCGGCAGGGTTGTGTGCCCCGTCGAGCAGCACGCTGCCGAAGGAGCTGCCCGTCAGCAGTTCCATGCGTCCCGGCCATGTGGCAGCGGCAAACCCGCGCCGAATGGCCGCCTCATCGATGGGGAGCGCCACGCCACGCCTGGCGGCGTCCTCGCGCAGTGCGTCGAGCAGGGCCAGGGCGACCGACGCGTTGGCCGCCTGGTGCCCGCCCAGCAGGCCCACGCGCAGTCCGTTGAGCACGCCGGCCGGGGTCGTCGCATCCAGGATCACCCCGTCCCAGTCGGCCTGGCGCACGACGGCCCGGTACGGACGCCTCGATCCGGCCAGCCGCAGCGGCACCCTCAGCGCGGTGCATCGATCCCGGATGGGGCTGAGCCCGCGTGAGCTGGCGCCGCTGACGGCAAGGTTGCCCGGCTTGATGATCGCCGCCTTCTCGGCGCCGATCGCCGCCAGGCTCGACCCGAGGTATCGCTCGTGATCGTGCTGCACATTGGTGATCACCGCCACGCCCGGATCGAGCACGTTGGTTGCGTCCAGCCGACCGCCCAGCCCGACCTCCACCAGAACGAGGTCGAGGTCGCTGCGCGCCAGCTCGGCGAACGCCGCGGCGGTGAGCGCCTCGAACTCGGTGGGCGCACCCAGGCGCGCGGTGACGGCGTCGATCGCCGGCAGGATCGACGCGACTGCCGCAGCGAAGCGATCCGCGCTGACCGGCCGACCGTCGATGGCGATCCGTTCGCGATAGGCCACCAGGTGCGGCTTCGGCATGCTGCCGACGCGCAGGCCGGCTGCCCCCAGGACGGCGAGCGCAAGGGCCACCACGCTGCCCTTGCCGTTCGTTCCGCCGACGAGCGCCCCGCGCAGGCCGCGCTCCGGGTGATCCAGCTCGTCGAGGAGCGCGGTTACCCGCTGAAGGCCGAGGCTGATCCCGAATCGCCCACGTGAGCGCAGGGCATCGACCGCGGCGGCATAGCCGATCGGTGTCGTGTCAGGCGCCCTCGTCCTCGAAGAAGACGCAGTCATGGAACTGTCCGGTCATACACAGGTCGGCCACGTATCCGTTGTCCAGGTGGACGCCGCCACGCAGGTCGCAGCGGCTCACCATGCCATCCTGCTTCATGAGCATGCGGAGGACCCCCGGCGAGTCGGTGCCGACCCGATCCTTCGCCCCGTTGGTCAGGAAGAAGTGCGGACAGCTGTGACGCCGCTTGCCGGTGTAGCCGAGCGGCACGCCCCGGCGACCGACGTGAACGGTCAGCGGCTCGGGGGCCGCCGCGAAGCGCTTCTCGGCGATCGCACAGCGGCCGGGCTCGCAGTCGATCTCGTTGTGGCAGC
>JBBEBK010000155.1:0-1887 GCA_040882375.1 Chloroflexota bacterium | reverse complement strand
CCTGCAGCTGCTGATCGCCGCCCTGATGCTGCTCGTCATCGCCCGGGTCGTCGTCAGCTGGGTCGCGCCGATGGGCGGCGGGGGATTGATCGCCTTCATCTACAAGGCGACCGAGCCGATCCTGTCGCCGATCCGACGCGTCATTCCACCCACCGGCGGGCTCGACTGGGCGCCCCTCATCGCCATGCTCGTGCTCGGCGTGCTGCTGCGCGTCGTCGTGCGTCTCTAGGCTGGGCGATCCCCGAGCTGATCGTCCGCGTCACCCCGCGGGCCGCGGAGGATCGGGTTGGACCGTACCTCCGCGGCGTTCTGACAGTGCGCGTGACGAAGCCTCCGACCGACGGGGAGGCGAACCGGGCCGTGACGCGGCTGCTCGCATCGGCACTGGCGGTGCCGCCATCGGCGATCGCCCTGCGGTCGGGTCGGCGAGGCCGAAGCAAGCGCTACCTGGTTGAAGGGCTCACCGCAGCCCAGCTCGAGGCACGCTTGGCTGCCATCGGCGATTGAGGGGCTCGGAGCCCGTCGGTATACTGCGGTCCCCGCGTGGGCGATTGGCTCAGTGGTTAGAGCACACGGTTCACATCCGTGGGGTCACTGGTTCGAATCCAGTATCGCCCACCATCACTTCCATCCGATCGCGGAGGACCCGCCGTGAGCGAGCGGCCGCTGCGGATCGCCATCTTCGGTGAGTCGTACCTTCCGTATCTCTCAGGTGTGACGGTCTCGACCGAGGCACTGGCGCGCGGCCTCGGCGCGGCGGGCCACGAGGTACTCCTGGTTGCTCCCGCCCCGGCCCGCGGACGGGCGGTGGGCACCGCCGGCGCACTCGGGCCCGACCCGCGCCACGCCTGGCTGCCGTCGATCCAGCTGCCCCGGCCGGCGCCTGTCGGTTACCGCGTGCCCTGGCCCCTCCCCTCCGCTGCGCTGCGCGCGGCCAGGGCGTTCGCCCCCGACGTGGTGCACGCCCAGTCGCCGTTCACCTCGGGCCTGATGGCCCGCCGCGTCGCACGACGGGTTGGAGCGCCCCTCGTCTTCACCCACCACACCCGCTTCGGCGACTACGGCCACTACCTGGGACCGCTGGCGCGCCCCGGTCGAGCGGTCGTCGCGGCGTATCTGCGGCGCTACTGGGCCGCATGCGCAGCGGTGGTGGCGCCGGGCAGTGAGCTGGCCGACGAGATCGAGGCCCGCCTCCGCGGTCGGCGCCGTCCAGTCGTGCGCGTCATCCCCACCGGCATCGAGGTGTCCGCGATCCAGGCTCTCGAAGCGCACGACCCGCGGCCGATGGCGGATTGGCCTTCCGAGGCGATGGTGGTCGCAACCCTCGGCCGTCTGGCACCCGAGAAGAGCGTCGAGCTGCTCTTCGACGCCTTCGCGGCGGTGGCCGCCAAGGTCTCTTCGCTGCGACTGCTGGTGGTCGGGGGCGGACCATCCGAGGCGGCGCTGCGCGAGCGCGCTGCCGCGCCCGACCTGGCGGGCCGCGTGCACCTCACCGGGCAGCTGCCACGCATCGAGGCGCTGGCAATGATCAAGGGGGCGGACCTGTTCGCCGCGGCGTCCCGCACCGAGACCCAGGGCCTCGTCCTGGCCGAGGCCCTCAGCGCCGGGCTGCCGGTCGTTGCGCTCGCGGGACCGGGCGTCGCCGACTCGGTGCGCGACCGGATCGACGGCCTGATCGTCCCCGCCGAGCCGGCCGGCGAGCGGTCGGTGCGCCTTGCTGCTGCCCTGCGCCAGCTGATCGACGAGCCGGAACTGAGGGCGACGCTCGGCGCTGCCGCCGTCGAGGGCGCGTCGCGCTTCAGCGTCGAGAGCCGCATCGCCGGCGTGGTGGCGCTCTACCGCGAGCTGCTCGGCGGGCAGGTATGACGGACCCGGCAAACGGTTGCG
>JBBEBK010000154.1:0-11873 GCA_040882375.1 Chloroflexota bacterium | reverse complement strand
CACGGTAGTCGGGCACACTCTCCCCGAGGTATGGCCGAGCGGTCATCAACCACTGGCCATAATCTCCGCTGCCGATCTCGGTCGTGGCGAGAACCCACGCGCAGCCGAGCAGCACCGAGCCCAGCAGGAGAAGCGGCCAGAAGTCGAGCGTCGGCAAGCGGAGCGTCACCTGCACGGTGAGCTCACGGCGGCGCGCGACCGCTGCGCTCCTCACGCCGTGGCCACCAGGGCCGCGCTGCGGCGCGACGCGCGGAGATAGACCTGCTCCATCCGGTCGGTGAGCCGGTCCCAGTCGTAGTCGCGCGCCACGCGCTTCGCGCTGCGCGACAGCCTCGCCAGGCGCGCGGGATCAGAGAGGAGGCCGGCGAGCGCCTCTGCCATGGATGCCGGCGTGGGATCGCAGAGGAGCCCGTCCACGCCGTCCCGGACGAGCGCGGACGCCGCACTCATCGGGCCGCGCGCCACGAGCGGCACGGTGCCGCACGCCTGCGCTTCGGCCACGGTGATGCCAAATCCCTCGCGCGCCGACGGCATCACGAGAACCCTGGCTGCCTTCATGACGGCGTACACGCGCGCGTCCTCGACGCGTCCCGCGAACGTGATCCGCTTGCTGAGTCCCAGCCGCTCGGCCCGCTGCTCGAGGACGGCGCGCTCCGGTCCATCGCCAATGATCGTGCAGCGCAGGTCCGAGAAGCTGGCATCGAGCGCGTGGATCGCGTCGAGCAGCAGATCCACTCGCTTCTCATCGATCAGGCGGCCCACAAAGACGACGTCAACCCGCTCGGCGGATCGCCGCGTTCCGTTGATCGCGTCGAGATCCACGCCATTGCCCACGATCCAGTCGCTGCTCTCGGGTGGGAGCCCCATCCGACGGGCCGTGAATTCGGATACCGGCACCGTGACGTCGCCGAGCCGACGGGATCCCGACTCGAGCACGCGTGCAACGCGTGCCACGATCGGACGCCGCGGCAGGTAGTCGCGCCAGTGCTCGCCCCAGAACTCGTGCCACGTGGCGACCAGCGGTGTGCGCGTGATGCGCGAGCCAAGCCACGAGGCGTAGAGCGGCAGGTACGGTGTAGCCGAGCAGTCGATCACGTCCCAGCGTTGGCGCAGCAGAACGGGGAGCAGGCGTGCGCTGAAGGCCACCGCCTCTCGCACGGTCCGCTTCCCATCGGCACCGTACAGGGCCGGCGGCCGCCCCACACCGTGCAGCGTGATCCCATCCTCGATGATCCGGTCCGGGCCGTCCCAGAAGCGCCAGGTCAGGTAGTGCACCTCGTGGCGTTCGGCGAGGCGTTTCGCGAGCTCGTGGTACCTCTTCTCCGCGCCGCCGGTGACGTACGGATAGAGCGCGTCGTACACGAGACCGATGCGCAGGGCGGCCGGTCTCACGGCGACTCCACGGTGACAATCAGGAAGCCCGCCATCCCAAGCTCGGCGCCAACGATCAGAAGGGTCTGGGCCAGCGCCGCCAGCCGTCCTCCCATCGCGACCTCCGACCCCGATGCCCAGACCACGAAGAGCAACCCGTCAATCATGAGACCGCTGAAGAAGAGAAGCGCGGCGAGCGCCAGGACCCGCTCCAGGTGGAACCAGCGGCGGTAGAGGCGAACCCAGCGGTCCTCGTTGCGAAACCCGTGGCTGGCGCCGTAGAGCTTGGCCACCACGCCGACCAGGGCGGAGTTGACCCCGATCGCCAGCAGGATCGTACCGGCGAAGATCGGCTGCCAGGAGAGCGAGCCGATCTCCAGCCCCGCGGGCGCCACGAACGACAGGACGGATGTGACCAGGCCCAGGGCGATCATGGTCAGTCCGGGCAGGGTGAAGAGGAAATCGGGTGCTGCGAGCAACAGGAAGCGGATGTGGCGCCAGCCGTCGCGCACCGTGTTCAGCTTGCTCTCGCCCTGTCGCACGTTGTATGGGGCAGGCACCTCGGTGATGGTCATACCGGCACGCGCGGCGCTGACGATCATCTCCGAAGCGAGCTCCATCCCGCCTGAGCGCAGCTGCAATCGCTCGGGCACGCTGCGACGGAAGGCGCGCAGGCCACTCTGGCTGTCGCCGATCCGGGTGCCGAAGAAGAGCCGGATCACCAAGTTGATGAGCGGACTGCCGATGTACCGATGCGCCCATGGCATGGCACCCGGTGAAATGCCGCCGGCGAAGCGGTTGCCGACGACCATATCGGCGCCGTGCTTGAGGGGCTCGATCATGGCCGAGAGATTGCTGAAGTCATAGGTATCGTCCGAGTCGCCCATCACGATGATCTCGCCGCGCGCCTCGGTGAAGCCGCGCAGATAGGTCTGGCCATACCCACGACGCCGCTCGTGAACCACGCGGGCTCCCGCCTCCTCGGCAAGTTCGACGCTGCGGTCACTTGACCCGTTGTCGACGACGATCACCTCGCCCTGAAGGCCGGCGCTCTCCAACCAGTTGCGTGCTTTGCGGACACAGACGGCGACCGTCTGCTCCTCGTTGAGGCAGGGCATCACGATCGAGACATACGGGTTGGCGGTGGTCGCGGCGGCCGCGCGGGCAGCAGCGAACGTTCCTGCATTCACGGGCGGACTCCTGGGCTGAAGATGGCGATGGCGCCCGAGCGGGCGCCATCGATCGGCCGACGACGGTCAGTCGTCCGCGGCGTCCTCATCCTCTGAGTCGCCGTCGCTGTCCTCGTCGGTCTGCGATTAGTCGCTCGAGCAGTCGCCGTACTCGTCTGCCCGCACGTCACCATGGCGCAGATGCGCGGGCTCCGCACTCATGGATACGGTGATCTCCACGAACTTGTGGTTCGCCCAGTGACAGAGTTCCACCTTTCCGGCGGAGCCGTTTGCCGCCACCGAGCTGACGGCAAAGACGGTGAAGAGGAGGGCCGGTACGACGGCGGCGACAAGAAATCTGCGAAGGGTTTGCATAACGGAGACTCCTGCGTGCGGGGCTCAGGATCAGGTTCATGACCGTACACGCGTCGCTGCGGGCGCGGCAATCCGTGACCCCCCCGGACCTTGGGCCCCTTGCGCCGGAGCACCGGTGAGCGATTGGAGCTACGGACCGTCCACGGCCCGTACGGACTCCAGCACGAACCGCCGTCGGCAATCGTCCACGATCCCTTGATACCCGTTGTCCCACACCTGGTCGGGCTGGGCGTATGTGCATGTGAGCGCCGCGGGATCGTCGAAGTGGCCGGTCACCTCGACCCAGGCGCCCTGCCACTCAGGACGCAGGTCAAGATCCGGCGGCAGGATTGCCTCCAGGAACGTGTAGGCGGGTCTGTCACTGATGAGCGAGAAGACCAGCGTGTTGGCCGTGGTCCATCCCAGCCATGCCGGTTGAAGATACTCGTCGGGTTCGGGACTGCACCAATCGCAGCGCGCGGCCCACGCGCGGAAGCTGATCGGATTGTCGCCAAAGCAGGCGATGAGCGAAAGACGGTCCCGGGACTGCAGCTCGAGCGCATTCGCGGGCAGTGCGCCACAATCGGCCGGTCGGTCAGGCGCCATGGCGAACACCGGGGAGCGTTCGGGAAGCCACCCGCCGCCGCGCGTGCGGTGCCACAAGATGGGGTTCTCGCCGCGCATGGTCGGCCTGCCTCCGACGACGACGACACCGGTCGGTCCGGCGGCGGCCGCGCCGGGCACTCCCTCGAATGCATCGGGGAGAGCATCCTTCGTCCAGGTGATCCCATCGCCGACCCACGCTGTCGGACGCCCAGTGGAGCGGTTCCAGCCGAACGCGTACGCGCGCTCCCCGTCAGAGACCAGTGCGGCCACGCCTGCTCCGCGGAATGCGACATCTGCGCCGGGGGCGCGGCGCCAGGTGAGCATCCCATCGCTGATCCTCCCGACCCACAGCCGCGCCGACCCGTCCGATGGATCGGTGTCCATGCCCACGATCCGATCGCCGGCCGCCACCACGCGCGGCTGATTGTCGGTCGGGCCGCCGTCGACCGCGGTCCAACTGCGCCCGTCGATCGAAAATGCGGCCTGGAAGTTCGAGTTCCAGAAGGCTGATGTGGTCTGGCCCCAGGCGATGAACCCGTCGGGGATCGCGGTGACGTACGTCCACCGGTCACGCGGCCACGGGAGGGCCGACATCTCGCGCCAGGCAACCCCGTTTGCGGAGTACCAGAAGTCGGAGGACTGGCCGCTCATGAGGTAGCCGAAATCGGATCCAACAAGGCTGAAACAGCAGGAGAACGCGTCGCGAAGTGGCAGGACCCCCAGCTCCTCCCAGGTTTGGCCATCGGCGGACCGGCTGATCCGTGCCGGGTCCGACTCCCCGAAGCTCCCCGTCGACAGGAGCCAGCCGACCGGGCCCCAGGCGACCAAGGCGTCCGAGCCGTAGAGCGGCAGCCGATCCAAGGCCGCGGACCACGCCGCTCCGTCGGACGACGTCAGCACGACGCCGCGCGGCTCATCCCAGTTGCCTGCCAAGACGCCCGTGGTCACGAATCCGCCGGGGCCGGCGACCACTGCCCTGACCCAGCCCGATTCCACTCCCAGCTCCTGTCGGTAGCTCGTCACGAGGTCACGCCCCCCGCTGCGCGTTGCCACCCAGGAGCCGTTGCGCGGATACTCGAGCAGCACCCACCCCAGCCCGTCGGCGGGCGCCGACGCGGGCTGGCTGACGAGGGCCACCTTGCCGGCCGGTATCGTGTCCCTGACCGCGCCTTCCAGCGATGCCCTGTCCCTGACGGCGAGATCCTCCTCCGCCCGGATCCAGTAGCCCTGGTCGTACGGCGGGGGGGACGGCGTCGCGTTGGGGGCTGTCGTCGCGCGTGGCTCCAGGATCATCTGGCGAAGCGGCGCCGGCGATCGGGTCGGTCGCGGCGTGGCCGTTGCCTGGATGGAGGGCTCGGGTGTGCCCGAGGCGCTGGCCTCGAGGTCCACGCCGACCAGGTTTGTGACGATGATCACCACCGCTCCGAAGAGGGCCAGCAGGGCGAGCCCGATCAGGACGCGCTCGCTCCCGGACGCGGCGATGCGCGCACCCTCCGTGGTTTCCAGCGGGACCATGTGGCGCTCGTCCATCTGCGTCCGCATCGTACGGCCGCGATGGTCGCGTGGCTAGCGTCGTCGGATCCGCTCGCCATCGGCGGTCGTCCCGCGACCATAACGGCCAGGATGCGGCGGATTCCTGGCCAGAGCAGCCACGAGGTGGCCATTCGGCCATCCTGCGGGCGCGCGGACCCCCAACGTGGCCGTTGTAGCCACCCGGTGACGACGCGGGCAGGCACACACGATCCGCGCGGGCACGCCGGAGGCACACGCCGGAGGCACGCCGGAAGCGCGCGCCGCCCCTACGAACCTGGCTTGTCCGCCACCTGCAGGCCCATCTCCGACGCGAATCGCAGCGGGATGCCGGTGCGCGGGGCGAGCCCCGCCTCCTTCTGCCACGACGCCATCTCGGCGAAGGTCCATGTCCCCGATTCGCTGGTGAGCCCGAAGTAGAGGTCGAAGAAGGCGCCGAGTTGACCGCCGCCGTTGGGCGATGAGGGCCGCAGCGCCTCGCCGATGACCATCACGCCACCGGGGCGCAGGGCCCGCGCTGCCCGCCACACCAATCGCCGGTTCGTGGCATCGTCGAAGTGGTGGACCAGGCTGAAGAGCAGGACCATGTCGTAGGCAGCCTCTCCCATGTCATCGGTCAGGGCGTTGCCGGCCTGGTGGACCACGCGGTCGCCCATCCCCTCGCGCGCCAGGAGCGGCGCGGCGTGCTCCACCGCCTCGGGCAGGTCGAACACCACCGCCCGCAGGCCGCCGTGCCGGCGGCAGAGCACCACCGACAAGTAGCCGTGCGAGCCGCCGATATCGAGCATGGCGGTGGCGCCCTTCGGCAGCGGAACCTGGCGCGCCAGCAGCGGGGCGATGAGCCCAGCCTGCGCCCGCATCCCGCGCTGGTAGAGGCCCCAGTCCTCATCGGTCATGGTGGCATGCACGTTGACCGGCGCACCAGTCCGGACGAAGTCCTCGAGCCCCTCCATCCAGCGCCACTCGAGACGCTTCATGAGGATCGCGTCGCGAATCGATCCGCGGGCATCGGCCAGCATCCAGCGACGGACGTGACGCTCCAGCCGGTACTCGCGCCCCTCGAGCGACAGGTAGCGCATGGTCACGAGCAGGTTCAGCAGCCGGGTGGTGGCCGCCGGGTGGGTTCGGCAGGCCGTGGCCACGGCCTCCGCTGTCAGGCCGCCGGAGCCGATGGCGTCCCACACCCCGAGCTCGGTGGCGAGCACGATGGCTCGGGCATGGAGCGGCGCGTAGGCCTCGTTCATGGCATTCGGCATCAGCCCGAACGCAAGCAGGGTCCGCTCCAGGAGGCTCTCCGGGATCACGCCGTAGCGCATGGCTCCCCCATCGTACACACGGTATGGTGTCGAGCATGATGCATCGGCTTGAACGGATCGGCTCGGCGCTGGCGCGAGCCGCCGTGCGTCGCAGCGACGATCAGCGGACGGCCACCATCAAGGCGTCGCTGGTCCTGGTGACGGGGTTGGTCGTCGTCCTCTCCCCCGCGTGGATCGGGATCTACCTGGTTCTTGGGCGCCCTCTCTCGGCCGCCATTCCGGGCGCCTACGCGCTCTTCGCGCTGGCCTCGCTCGGCTACATGCTCCGCACCGGCCGGTATGGCTCTGTGCTCGCCAGCCAGAAGCTGACCATGTTCGTGCTGCCGATGCTCCTGCAGTGGACGCTGGGTGGCTTCGGGCAGGGCAGTGCCGTGATGCTGTGGTCGTTCATCGCAGTACTGCTGGTGCTCATCGCCGATGGCTACCGGGCCGCGTGGGTGTGGTTCGCGGCGCTGGTCGTGGCGCTGGTGGTGAGCGCCCTGCTCGAGCCGCTCCTGTTGCGGACCGTCGCCCCGCTTCCCGAGCCGGTCCGCATCGGTTTCTTCGTGATCAACGTGGCAGGACCGCTCTTCACCGCCATGGTCGCCCTCGTCTACTTCCTCCGCCAGCGCGACGCCGCCACGGCCAGGTCCGAGGAGCTGCTGCTCAACGTGCTGCCCGCCTCGGTCGCCGATCGTCTCAAGCGAGGCAGCAGCATGGTTGCCGACCGGCACGAGGCGGCATCGGTCCTGTTCGCCGATATCGTCTCCTTCACCGCGTTCGCCGAACAGACGGCGCCCGAGCGCGTGGTGGAACTGCTCGGCCGCGTCTTCGAGACGCTGGACGACCTGACCGCACGCCACGGCCTGGAGAAGATCAAGACGCTCGGTGACGGCTACATGGCGGTCGCCGGTGTCCCGCAGCCGCGCGCCGATCACGCCCGCGCTGCCGCCGCCATGGCCGTGGAGATCGAGCCCGCCCTGCGGGCCGAGCTGGGCGCGGACTGGCCATCACTCCATGTGCGGGTGGGGATCGCCAGCGGGCCGCTGGTGGCCGGGGTGATCGGCAGCCGCCGCTTCTCGTACGACCTGTGGGGCGACACGGTCAACACCGCGGCCCGGATGGCCGGGCTGGCCGAACCGGGGAGCGTGGTCGTGGCGGATTCGACCGCCAGCCTGCTCGACGGTGCGGCCACCCTGGAGGCCCGCGGCGAGACCGAGGTGAAGGGCAAGGGACCGATGAAGGTGTGGCACCTGAAGGCGATCGTGGGCGAGGCCTGACCCGAAGAGCTGGAGGCCAAACCTGTTCCCCTGCCGGGAGCGCTGACCTACACTTGGCCGATGCCGACCTGCGGATCCTGCAGCGCCAGCAATGCCGATGATTCGCAGTTCTGCGCCCGGTGCGGGGCGGCTCTCGACGCGCCTCCCGTGGCGCCGCGCGAGGTCCGCAAGACGGTCACCGTCGTCTTCACCGACGTCACCGGCTCCACCAGCATGGGCGAGCGCCTCGATCCGGAGTCACTGCGGCGGGTGATGAGCCGCTACTTCGTGACCGTACGACGTGGTCACCCCTCCGCGTATCCGGGCCGCGCTCGCTGCCATCCGGCCGACGGACGGAATCAGCTGAACCGTTGACAACCCGCCGGCCGACCCCAACACCGTCGTCCCATCTACCGCCGAGGTGAGCATGGCCATCCCTGAGAACCTCCCCGCGAGCGTCCGCCTCTTCATCTTCGAGCACTTCCGCGAGCACGCAGTGCCACCCGTCATCGAGCAGGCGATGACGGAGTTCTCGCTGTCGCGGGAGGAGACAACCGAGGTGTTTGCCACCTTGGACGCCGCGCGGCACATTGCCCTTGTCAAGGGCACGTCCCGGATCCTGATGGCGTTTCCGTTTGCGGCGGCGGCGACGCCGTTCCGGGTCACGACCGGCGGCCGGACCTACTTCGCGAACTGCTCGTGGGACGCGATCGCCTTCCACGCCATGCTCGGCGCGGACGTGCGCGTGGACTCCTACTGCCACCATTGCGCGGCGCCTATCGAGATCGAGATGAGCGGCGGACGCGTGACCCGGGCAAGCCCTCCGGACGCGCTGGTGTACCTCGCGCTTCCGCCCACGCAGTGGTGGGAGGACATCACCACGACGTGCTCGAACACCATGGTCTTCTTCGCGTCGCCGCAGCATCGGGACGCCTCGGCCCTGTGCGCCTCCGCCGAGTCGGCCGTCTCGCTGACACCGGACCAGGTGCACGCCGTGGGCGAGCCGATCTACCGTGGCAAGTTCGACCCGGACTATGCACGACCCGGAAAGCAGGAACTGCTCGACCACTGGAGGGCGCTCGGCCTCAGCGGCGACTACTGGACCCTATAGACCAATCGGTCCAGGCCTGCATCACCTTTGCGCCCTCTTCGGGGCTGTCGGGCATGCTGCCGCCGTGGAACAGGAGCAGGTAGTTGGCCATTGATGAACTCCACGTTGATGGGCCGACGCCGACACCCTGTCGACGATCACGCCCTGTATCTACGCAACGAACGAACGGCTCCAGAATCGACAAACCGATCCGTATCGCTACTCCTCGCCGGCAACGGTTCGCCGCGTCACCAGTTCGATGGTCGTGCCCTGCACCAGCGCTCCTCAGTCCGGGTCGACCACCCAGTCGTTGGCGCGCATCGGTCGGCCGGGAGGGAACTCGACCTCGCACTCGCCGATGAGCGTGAATCCGGCCTTGCGGCATACCGCATTCGAGGCCTCGTTCTCGAATGCCGGGAAGGCATGGATGGACCGATGCTTCTCCTTGGCCCGGACCTTCTCCAGCACCAGGACCGCGGCACGCGTCGCAATTCCCCGCCCCTGGCATTCGGGGAGGACGCTCCACCCGGTCTCCCAGGCGGTCTGACCGGCCCACTCGAGTTCCCACCTGGCGACCGAGGACCGATCGGGCGCAGGTGGTGACCCGCCGCACCGCATGCTGGCAAGGCACCTTGTCATCGGTCCGTGGTAGGCCTACCCTCGCGACGACCGGAATATCGAGGAGGACAGCCCACAATGCCCATCACCAACCACCGACGCGCACGCCTGGCGAGCCTCCTGGCCGTCACCGTGCTGATGCTGGCCGCCTCGCCGGCCGTGGCCCTCGCCAGCGCGGAACCGAGCTGCACCCCGGCGTTCGCCGACGCCGCAGGGCTGCGTGACTCGAACGGCCGCCTGCGCGAGCCGCTGGCTGCCCAGGCCCTGACCGAGCTGCCCAAGAGCCAGCAGAACCGCGGCGGTGCGGGCTTCTCCGAGACCGTGAATGTCTACTTCCACGTGATCAGCAACGGGACCGAGGGATCGGTCTCAATGGGGACCCTTGCGCAGCAGATGAACGTGCTGGGCAAGGGCTTCGCCGGGCAGTATGGCGGCGCCGACACCGGCTTCGACTACGACCTTGCCGGCGTGGACTACACCACCAACGCCGCCTGGTTCGACGCCGGCCCCGGCTCGAAGGCGGAAGCCGAGATGAAGCAGGCCCTCAAGCTGGGCGGCCCCCGCGACATGAACGTATACACCACCTCGGGCAACGCCTACCTCGGCTGGGCCTACTACCCGTCGATCGTCGGAACCTCGCAGGAATACCTCGACGGCGTGGTGATCGACTACCGATCATTGCCGGGCGGACCGTACGGTGACGCGTACTCGTTGGGCGGCACGCTGACCCACGAGGCCGGCCACTGGTTCGGCCTGGCGCACACCTTCGACGGCGGCTGTGGCAACAAGGGCGACCTGGTCGCCGATACCCCCGCCGAACGCACCCCGACGAGCGGTTGCCCCGAGGGCAAGGACACCTGCCCCAAGCCGGGCCTCGATCCGATCCACAACTACATGGATTACTCGTACGACTCGTGCTACACCGAGTTCACCCCGGGGCAGGCCAGCCGCGCGCAGGACCAGTTCCTGGCCTTCCGTTCCTGACATTCCGGTTCCCCGCTGAACCCGATGGGCCCGCCGCAAGGCGGGCCCATCACCGCGCATGGGGTCCCTGTGAGCCGGCCTGAGGGGGTGGACCGATGATCTGGCGCATCTGGGGGTGGAGACGCGGCGGCCGGTCTACGCCTGGGGCCACGACGTCTGGAGCACGATCTCGGCGTCAGCGGGATGCATTCGGTAGCCTCGCTCGGCGGCGTCCCAGATCAGCAGATCGCGCCGAGCGACGCGACGCATCACCTTGTTGGGGCCGGCGATGATCCCGGCGAACGCGGTGCCGGTGCTCTTTCCGTAGCGCTGCCTGAGGCCTTCGTCGAGCACCAGCACGCCATCCTGGAGCGACAGCTCGGCGACCTCGCGCACCAGGCGACGGCTGTCCACCCCTCGGATACCGCGAAGGACTTCGGCCAGCTGGCGACGACGAAGCTCCGGCTCGCCACTGCCGTCGCCGGGGTTGACATCCGCAGGTTCCTTCCGGGGCCCCATCACCCACCGCCAGGCAAGGGCAATGAGCTCTTCCTCTGTACTGGCCTCGAACTCTATTCTAGGCACTTGTACCTCCCTCGTACGCCCTGCTACATCTCTGCCACTAGCTTATCACGTAGATGTATGGTAGGCTATGTGTCCATACCAAGGAGAACGACGTGCAGAAGCACATCCGAATCGCGACCTACGAGCTGACCAAGGGCACCTTCCAGGAGCTGACCGCTCTGACCAAGGACAACATGCTCCCCCGTATCTCGAAGGAGCCCGGCTTCATCGAGTACGGAATTGCTGACATCGGCAGCCACAACGTGGTTTCGATCAGCATCTGGGAGACCCGTGAGCAGGCTGAGAAGTCCGTTTACGTTGCCTCGAGCTGGGTCAAGGAGAACGTCTCCGACCGAGTCAGGCTCCTGACCAGCAAGGTCGGCGAGCTGGGCTTCCTGGTCGGGACACCTGTCCTCGCCTAGACCTCTACGAGCGTACGGGCCACGGGCCCCGTCCCGGCTGTGATGCCGGAGCGGGCCCGTGGCCTTTCGCTTGCCCGGCGCTGCGATCCCCGGATGCCGCTGCCACCGTGAGGCGGAGCGTCTGATTCGGCGCCGCCTGCTACCCTCGCCCCTCTGGTTGTCGGGGCCGAGCGGCCCGCCGCAGGAGACGCCGTTGAACTGGACCAATCCATTGCGCACCATGCGTCGCAACCGCGCCACGTCGCGGCCGTTTCCCGCGGCATGGGACGAGATCCTGGCGCGCAACTTCCCGCTCGATCTACGGCTACCCGACGGCCACCGGAGCGAACTGCGGCGGCGCATGCAGATCCTTCTCGCGGAGAAACGCTTCGAAGGCGTCGGAGGACTCACGATGACCGACGAGATCCGCGTGACGGTGGCCGCCCAGGCCTGCCTCCTGCTGCTGAATCGGGATGAAGAAGGCTATCCCGCGCTGCGGACCATCCTCGTCTACCCCACGGCGTACCGAGCCCGCACCCAGGAGCACGGCGCGCATGGGATGGTGACCGAGATCGACCAGGTCCGGCTTGGCGAGGCGTGGAACGCCGAAACCGTCGTGCTCTCCTGGGAGGACGTGCGGCGCGGGACGGCCG
>JBBEBK010000153.1:0-12005 GCA_040882375.1 Chloroflexota bacterium | reverse complement strand
TCAGAGCGGTGAGGAGCGGCTGGCCAACGTGGCCCGCTTCTTCGAGATCGTGCGCCGACAGTCGGCACTCCTGCGTGACGATCGGCTGCCCTTCCTCGTGGCGCAGCTCGACACGCTGCTGGAGGTTGGCGACGATCCGTCGACTGCCGAAACGGGCCCCGATGCGGGGGATGCGGTCCATGTCCTGACCTACCACCGGGCCAAGGGCCTCGAATTCCCGGTCGTCCACATGGTCGGCCTGGTCGATGACCGATTCCCGACGCGCTCACGCGGTGACCAGCTGCCGCTGCCGGCCGACCTGGTTCGCGATCCGATGCCGGAAGGTGACCACCACCTGTCGGAGGAGCGACGCCTTTTCTACGTGGGGATGACCCGGGCACGAGAGGAGCTCTTCCTCAGCTGGGCCCGCGATTACGGCGGCAGGACGGCTCGGCGACTCAGCCAGTTCGTGCTCGAAGCGCTCGACCTGGCTCCCGCCACGCCCGCCGAGGCGGTACGCCCGAGCATGGCCGAGCGGATCGCGCGACACGGCCGACGCCCCCAGTCTGCCGCGGTCCCCGGGCGCCCGTCGCTGGGCGACCAGCCGCTGACGTTGAGCTACGGGCAGGTGAATGACTACCTGGAATGCCCGACGAAGTACTACTACGGCCACGTGGTGCGAATCCCGACGCCCGCCTCGCACCAGCTCGTCTACGGACGGGCGCTGCACGCCGCGGTGCAGGCATTCCATCGGCGCCAGATGGCCGGTCGGCCGATGTCGGTCGAGGAGCTTCACGCGGAATTCGACGCCGCCTGGGAGTCGGCCGGCTTCCTGACCCGCGAGCACGAGGAGGCGCGTCGCGCTGGCGGCCGCGAGGCGTTGGCTCGCTTCTGGTCGGAGCAGCAGGCCGACCCCGCCCGCCCGACCGGGGTCGAGCAGGAGTTCGCGGTCACGCTCGGGCGCGATCGGGTGCGGGGCCGCTACGACCGCGTGGATGTCGAGCTCGACGGCCGCGTGGTCGTGACCGACTACAAGTCGAGCGACGTGCGCGATCCCGCCACCGCACATCGCCGCTCCCGCGAGTCTCTCCAGCTGGGGATCTACGCCCTCGCCTACGAGGCCCAGCACGGACGTGCGCCGGACGAGCTGGCGCTCCACTTCCTCGAATCGGGCCTGGTCGGACGCAGTCCGGCCTCGCCCAAGCGCCTGGCCAGGGCGACCGAGGCGGTCACCACCGCGGCGGAGGGCATCCGTGGCGGGCGCTTCGACGCTGACCCGTCGCCCACCCGGTGCGGGTACTGCCCGTTCCGCGAGATCTGCCCGGATGCGATCCGATGATTGCCGAGCCGGCGACCCGCCGCCACCGCCGTTGACGTCACGAGCGCGGCTGGCGGTCGCGGCCCTCGTGCTGCTGGCGGCGCTGGGACTGCTCCTGACACTGGCCTTCGCGGTGAACGCATGTCCCGCCGACGCACCCGGCCAACCCTGTCCAGGTGCCGCGCTGAACCGCGTCGTGCTGGTTGGGCTCGCGGCCACCACCGCCAGCCTGGCGATCACGCCGTTTGCCTTCCTCGGAGAGCTCGCCGTGCGTCGGATCGCGTATCGAGGCGCGTGGGCTCGAGCAGCGCGCCGTGGGGCGCTGACCGGGGCTGTCGTGGCGGCGATGGGCGGGCTGCGCCTCGGTGATGCGCTGTCGGTCCCCGCGGCGCTCTTCGTTGTCAGCCTGGCAGCGGCGGTGGAGTGGCTCTCCGCGCGCCGGCTGGACGCCCGGTGAGCTCGGACATCTTCGCCGGTCAGCCGACCGACCCGGAGCTGCTCGCCGAGCTGTACGACCTGGAGCACGACGCGGTCGTCGATGACGCTCCGTTCGTTCGGGAGATGGCGCACCGCGCCCCCGGCGCGGTGCTCGACCTCGGCTGCGGCTCCGGGCGCCTCTTTGCGCCCCTGGCCGAGGGCGGAGCCACTCGCATCGTCGGCGTGGACGGATCGGCCGCACTGCTCCGACGCGCGGAGCTTCGGATCGCCGCCGATGCGCGCCTCGCCGGCATGGTCGCAGCCGGCGCGATCGACCTCGTCCACGGCGATGTGCGGGCGCTTGGTGGCCTGGCGCTCGGCGGCCCGTTCTCGCTGGTCCTGGCCGTCGGCGTGGTGCCGCACATGGACGGACCGGAGGACGCGCTGCGTGTGCTGAGTGGCGTGCGCCGCCTGCTTGCCGCCAGTGGACGGCTGGTGCTCGACGACATCGGCCCCGGGGAGATGCCGGTGCGTGATCTGCCGTTGTCGGTCGACTGGCGGCGATCGATTGGCGGACGTGAGGTGGTACGCCGCAGCTCATTGATCAGCCGCGTGGCGCCCGAAGGACTGCGCGTAGCCTTCTCGACGATGGTGGACGCCACGCAGGCCGATGGTACGATTGCGCGGCTCCCGGCGAGCTATCGGCTCTGGTATCCATTCCCTGACGCACTGGCGGCGCAGGTCAGTCGGGCGGGAATGACGGTCGAGATGAGCTACGGCTCGCACGACCTGGAACCGCTCGGCCCCGAGAGCGAGCGGCGTATCTTTCTCGTAACGCACGGCAGCGCAAGCGCTGTCGATCGCGAGAGGTGAGGGTTGGCGGACCAGATCCGGCTCCTGGTGATCGAAGACGTCCCGCAGGTGGCGCAGCACATGCGCTCCCTGCTGTCGGCGCAGTCGCAGATCAAGATGCTCGACGTTGTCACCTCCGGCGAGCGCGCCCTGGCAGCCGTCGGCGAGGTGCGTCCGGACGTGCTGATCGTCGATGCCCTCCTCCAGGGACGGGTGTCCGGTACGCAGGTGGCCGAGCAGGTTCGCCGCAGCGAACCCACCGTGGCGGTGATCGTTCTCACGGTGCCGCAGAACCAGGTCTCCGAGAATCCCGCCATGGGCGTCGATGCGGTCCTGAAGATGCCGTTCTCCGGCTTCGACCTGACCACGCTGGTGCGCAAGGTCCACGATCAGCGCAGCGTTGATGCCTCCCGGACCGGGTCGATGATGGTCAGCCTCTTCTCGCCCAAGGGCGGCGTGGGGCGGACAACGCTCGCCTTCAACCTTGCCGTCGCCATCAGCGCCAAGCACCGCGTCTGCCTCATCGACGGGTCGCTGCAGTTCAGCGACCTCCGCGGCCTGCTGCGAGCGCCGGCAACAGCCCCCTCGATCGTCAACCTGCCCACCGACCGGATCCGGGACGCGGATGTCGCTGATGTCGTATGGAAGGACCCGTCCGGGGTCGATGTGCTGCTGGCCCCTCCGCGTCTCGAGATGGCCGAGATGGTGACCGTTCGTGACATCGAGAAGGCACTCTCGATCATCCGCCAGATCTATGAAGTTATCGTCGTTGACACCCGCGCAGCCCTGAGTGACGACGTCCTCGCCTTTCTCGATGCATCAGACCTGATCCTCCAGGTCCTCGCCGCGGACACCATGGCGATCCGCGGACTGGCCATGGTCGACGAAGCGTTCGCGGCGATCGGATATCCCGCATCCAAGCTGGCCACCGTCCTCAATCGGTCTGACTCAACCGGCGGATTCAGTCGGGCCGATCTTCAGGAGGCGCTCCACCGGCAGATCGACTACGAGCTGGTGTCGGACGGCCGCCTGGTCGTGGCAGCCAACAACGAGGGGGTCCCGTTCGTGCTGGCCAGTCCCGATGCGCCGATCTCGGTCGAGATGCGTGCCATGGCGGACTCGCTGACCGCGCGCCTGCGCGAGCCGGCGCCGGCCCTGGTGCGGCGCTGAGCCGAACGGTGGGTTCCGGCACCGATCATCGTCCGATCGGGCTCTTCGACTCGGGCGTGGGCGGGCTGACGGTGCTGTCAGCGGTGAGGGACCGTCTGCCGGCAGAGTCCACCATCTACCTCGGTGACAATGCACGCACGCCGTATGGTCCGCGTCCGGGGGACGACGTGCGGACCTTCACCCTCGAATGCGCCCGTTGGCTGCTCGCGCACGACATCAAGCTACTCGTGCTTGCCTGCAACACCGCGACGTCGCAGGCGCTCAGCGAGGTGCGGGCGGTGTCGCCGGTCCCGGTCCTCGGGGTGGTGCGGCCTGGCGCGCTCGCCGCCGCCGCGTCGACCCGCTCCGGGCACGTGGGTGTGGTCGCGACGGCCGGGACGGTTGGATCGGGGGCCTACCCCGCTGCCCTCGGCGAGGTGGTGGCGAGCCTGCACGTGACGCAGCAGGCCTGTCCGCGACTCGTGCCGCTGGTCGAGGCCGGCGCGCTCGGGGGAGCGGAGGTGAATGACGCGGTGCACTCCTACCTCGGCCAGTTGATCGACGCGGACCCTGCCATCGACACGCTGTTGCTCGGTTGCACCCACTACCCGCTGTTGCGGCCGCTGATCGAGGAAGTGGTCGGCCCCCGGGTGGCGGTGGTTGATTCGGCCTTCAGCACGGCACTCGCGGCGGAGGACCTGCTCGACGCGCTCGGCGCGCGGGCCCCCGAGGGGGGAGCAGCCACGAACCTGGTCTACACCACCGGCGACCTGGCCTCGTTCGTGACGGTCGCCGAACGAATATTCCCCGGAGCTCTGCCGGGTGTCGAGCAGGCGATCGTCGCCGCCGACTAGACTCAGGGCATGCCACGCAGCGCCGGCCGCCTCGGAATGGGGATCGTGGTGGGCGGCCTGCTGGCGATGGGCGCAACTGTTGTGCAGCGCGAGCTGCTGCGGCGTGCCGGCTCTCGACTGATCGATTGGGAGGCTGTCCGGCTGATCGCTCGCCGCCGTCTGGGGCCGGCCGGCGTGCCTCTGTCCGCCGCCGAGCGCGCGTCGGCAGAGGCCTTCTATCGCGAGACCTTGCTGCGGATCGAACCGGAGGTGGCGGCGGCCATCGGAGCCGATCTGCCGCGGGCCCTCGAGACACCGGCCGTGGTCCACCGTCTCGAGTGGATCGATCTTAACCTGGCCACCTTTGAGCAGCTCTTCGCGCGGGTCGAGCGGATCGTCACCGTGGGCAGCGCAGGCGCCGATACTCCCGGGCGCGCCCTGGCGCGGATCGTGAACCGGTCGCTCGGCAATCAGCAGCTCGGCTGGCTGATGGCATTCATGGCGCGCAAGGTGCTGGGGCAGTACGACGTCAGTCTGCTCGCGGCCGGTCCGGCCACCCGCGGCCGCCTGAACTTCGTCGAGCAGAACATCGTTGCGACCGCCGCCGGCCTGCGGATCCCGCTCGACGACTTCCGCACCTTCATCGCGCTGCACGAGGCGACGCACGCCTTCGAGTTCGAGGCCTACCCGTGGCTGCGTGATCACTTCGTGGCGTCGGTCGCGGAGGCGATCGAACAGCTCGCCGTCGACTCGGGCGGGCTGGCCGGGCGTCTGCGCGCTGCCATGGCGGGCAAGGGCGGCCACTGGCTGGAGCGCATGATGACTCCCGCCCAACTCGCGGCCTTCCACCGCACGCAGGCGTTGATGTCACTGCTCGAGGGCTATTCGAACCACGTCATGAACCATGCCGGCGAGCGAATCCTGCCCGGGTTCGCGCGGCTCCACGAGCGGTTCGAGAGACGCAACGAGGCGCGCACCGCGGTCGAGCGGGCGGTGATGCGACTCACCGGGCTCGACCTCAAGATGGAGCAGTACGCGGCCGGTGAGCGGTTCGTCGTGTCGGTCCTGGCGGCGCGCGACCGCGCCTTCCTGAACCGCGTCTGGGAGGGCCCGCAGCAGCTCCCCGACCTGGCCGAGATCAAGCACCCGGAGCGCTGGATCGCCCGGATCGAGGGATCCGGCGCGAACGGAGCCGTCGGGTGAGCGTCGACGAGATCGTCATCCTGGCCACGCCCATCTTCGGCGCCCCGGTGTCGGCTGAGCACGTTGCCCGCATGGAGGCGGTAGCGGGCGTCCGGGTGGTGCAGATGTCCGCCGACGGCCTGGTGCACGACCACGCGGAGGAAGCGCTCGCCGCCGCGCGCGTGCTGCTGCGCGGCGGAGTGCCGGCATCGGTGCTCGATCATGTCATCGGCCGCGCCCCGCGCCTCGAGTGGATTCACTCCTTCTCCGCCGGTGTCGATCGGGTCGCCACACCGGTGGTCCGAACGCGCGGCCTCACCGTGACGAACGCGCGCGGCGTCTTCAGCCGGCCGATCGCCGAGTACGTGGTGATGATGAGCCTGGCCATCTCGCGCAGCCTGCCGCAGCTGCTCGAGCTCCAGCAGGAGCGGACCTGGCAGCCGTTGCGGGGCACCGAGCTCGGGAGCAGGACGATTGGCATCGTCGGCTTCGGCAGCATCGGCTCCGAGATCGCCCGCCTTCTGGCGCCCTTCGGGACGCGCATCCTCGCGACGCGGCGTCGCCCCGAGCGCGGGGCCGACGATCTGCCCAACGTAGAGCTGCTGGGACTCGACCGGCTCGATGAGCTGCTGCGCCAGAGCGACATCACCGTCATTGCCGCCCCGCTCACCGACGAGACGGCCGGGATGATCGGCGCGACGCAGCTCCAGGAGATGCCCGAACATGCCTGGCTGATCAACGTCGCTCGAGGCCGCCTGGTCGATGAGCTGGCGCTGCGGCGGGCGCTCGAAGCGGGGTGGATCGGTGGCGCCGTGCTGGATGTCTTCAACGAGGAGCCGCTGCCGGCGGACTCGCCGCTGTACGACACCCCGAACATGATTCTCACGCCGCACACATCGTGGTCGAGCGACCGAGTGGTCGATCGATCGATCGACCTGTTCGTGGCCAACCTGCGCCGGTTCGCCGCCGGCGGGCAACTCGAGAACGTCGTTAACCTGGAGGCCGGGTACTAGGCCGATGCAGGTCACCATCGTGGGGCTGCCCGGTAGTGGCAAGACCACGGTCTTCAACGCCCTGACCGGCAGCCACGCCGAGACGGGTGGCTTCTCCGGCAGCCACGCCGCACCCAACATGGGGGTTGTGAAGGTGCCCGATGAGCGCCTCGACCAGCTCTCGGCGCTCTTCCACCCGCGCAAGACGACGCCGGCCGACGTCACCTACGTCGACGTTGCGATCCCCGCCGGAGCGACACGCGAGGGGACGATCGCGCCGGACGTGCTGGCGCTGGTGCGCAACGCGGACGCGCTGCTCCACGTGGCGCGCGGCTTCGAGGGCGGCGACCGACCGCCCGACACATGGCGCGACGTGGAGGAGATGGATCTCGAATTCACGGTCGCCGACCTGGGCGTGATCGAGAAGCGTCTGGAGAAGTTGCGCACTTCGGGGCGTCACGGTTCGCCCGGGGAGCGCGAGCAGAACGCCCTCGAGGAGGAGCTGCTGGCCCGGATCGAGCCGGACCTGTCCCGGGGCATCCCGCTGCGAGCCCTCTCCCTCACCGATGACGACGAGCGGCGGCTGCGCGGCTATCGGTTCCTGACCCAGAAGCCGGTGCTGGTGCTGCTCAACCTCGACGAGGGACAGCTCCCCAAGGCCGCGGCGCTGGAGAAGGAGGGTCGAGCCCGGTACGCGCAGCCACATACCGACGTGGCTGCCCTAGCGGCGAAGATCGAGGCGGAGATCGCCCAGCTCCCCGAGGAGGATGCAGCGCTCTTCATGGAGGACCTCGGAATTGCTGAGCCGAGCCGAGGGCGGGTCATCCGCCTCACCTATGAGCTGCTGGGCCTGTTCAGCTTCTTCACCGCCGGCGAGGACGAATGCCGCGCGTGGACGCTGAGCCGGGGCGCGAGCGCCGTTGACGCCGCCGGAGCCATCCACTCCGACCTCGCCCGCGGCTTCATCCGCGCGGAGGTGGTCACATTCGAGGACCTGATGGCCAGCGGCAGCACGGCCGAGGCGCGCAAGCGCGGGAAACTGCGATCTGAGGGGAAGGCCTACGCCGTCCGCGACGGCGACGTCATCGAGGTGCTCTTCAACGTGGCCCGTTAACGGCCGCGGAGCTCCTGGGAGCGGTCCATCTCCGCGATGATGCTGCGGAACTCATCGCTCTGCTCGACGAGGAACGTCTCGGCGCCCTCGATCCCGACGCTCATGCTGGCACGCAACTTGTCGTCTCCGATGTACGTGAATCCGTGGCTGCGCTCCAGCTCGCGCGCGATCGCCTCAACCAGGGTGTCCTCTTCGAAGGTGTCCAACACCGAGGCACGCGCCCCGCGCACGATGGCGGCGAACGCCTCGGGGGAGTGTTCCTGCTCACTCACCACGATGGCATCGGTCAAGAGATCGCTGGCACCCTCGTGCAGCTCGTAGAAGAAGAGTCGCATGATGGACCGATGATAGAGCCGAGCGACCTGCTCGTCCTCGGGGGCCTCACGATCGACCGCTTCCCAGACGGGAGCCAGGCAGCGGGGGGCTCGGTGCTCCACGCCGCGCGTGCCGTTGCTTCAGCGGGTCTTCATGGCGCCGCGATCACGGTCGCCGGCCCGGAGCCCGAGGCGGTCGCCGCGGTTGCCGAACTGCGCGTGCTTGGGCCGGCATTGGTGCGCGAGGCCCCGCAATGTATCCGGTTCGCGATCGACGAGCGTGGACACGATCGGCGCCTGCTGTTCGAGGGCCGGGGGGACCGCCTCCGCATTACCGAATCGGAGATCAGTGCCTTTGAAGCTCGGGCCGTGCTGATCGCTCCCGTCGCCGGAGAGCTGGGACCAGGGGCGATACCGGCGACCCGCGGCGTTTCGTACCGTGCCGCCGCGTTGCAGGGCTGGCTCCGAACGTTACGAGTGGGGCGCCCCGTGAGGTACCTCAGCCCCGAGCGCATTGAGGCGAAGCTGGTGCACGAACTCGCCCAGTTCGACCTGCTCACAGCCAGCCTGGACGATCTGGGAGGGATGGCCGATCCCGGCGCGGCGCTTGATCTGCTGCGCAGCGCGTTCGGCCGACGTCCACTGCTCGCTCTCACGGACGGGGCTGCCGGAGCACGATTGGATCTGCCCGACGGCAGCCGTCACCACATCGTCCCCCCGCACGTGGTCTCGAGGGTCAGCATGGTCGGCGCTGGCGACGCGTTCGCCGCCATCCTGGCGGCCGAGCTGGGGTCGGGACAGGATCCACTGGAAGCGGCGAGATCTGCTGCGGCATCGACCGCGAGCCTTCTTGCCTCGAGGCACCTCTAAGCGACGGCGGACCTCGGTGGTCGGTTGTGCTCGCGACGATCCGCGGCAGCGACCCAGCGGCGCAGCCGTCGCAATCGAGCATCGACCCGCAGCCGGATGCGACCGACGGCGAGCATGCCGCCACCGCGGCCGAGGGCGAAGGCCAGGTCGAGCACCCGCCCGGCGGTCACGGCGGCATCGAGCGCCCCACGCAGGTCGGCGCGGTGGCGCTCGCGGATCCGCGCAACCTCCAACCAGGCCGCCGCGGCATCGGCCGATGCGCGTCGCGTGGCAGCAGCCCAGAGCGCTTCGGCGCGATCCACCTCACCGGCCGCGAGGAGAAGTCGGGTCGCCATGCGACGCAGGGTGTGCGCTTCCCCCTGGTCCACGCTGGGATGCATGGCCGATTCCACGACCTCCAGCGCCTCGGCGCTCGCCCCATGCCGAAGAAGCTCCACGGCCATCCCATGCCGGTCGAGCAGTCCCGCGTCCCGCCATCCGCCGGCCCGCAGGCGCAGCACCTCCGCCTCCAGGAGCGCGAGCGACACGATGTCCTGAAGGTTGTGGTCGAGGACGTCGGCGAGCATCTGCGGAGAGCCGCCTCGCAGGTATCCGAAGTACCGCGCGGGCACTTCGCTGCCCGGACAGTCGGAGTCGCGGAGCACGCCGAGGATGCCGGCCTCCACGTCCGCCAGCCGGGCCCCGCCGAGTGGTCGTCGGAAGAGGCGCCGCGCCACCGGCAGCAGGTCGTCATGGCGCTGCGGGAGCGCCGCCAGCTCACGAAAGAGGCCGTGCACGGTCAGGCGCGTGGTGAGGAGCGGCAGGTCGAATCCGCGCCCGTTGTAGGTCACCACGCGCTCGGCCCGGGTCAGTTCGGCGGAGACCAGTCGCAGCAGCGCCGGCTCGTGCGGGTAGTCGGGCAGGAGGAATTGGCGAACCACGATGTGGTCTCCCTCGAGGCGTCCGAGCCCGGCCAGGAAGACGACCGTGCCGGCGCCGGTGGAGAGGCCCGTCGTCTCCGTATCGAAGTAGCAGGCCTCAGGCAGAGGGGCGAGCGCCGCCACGACGGCAGGGGGGAGTGCGACCGCCCGCTCGACGAGCACCGCGGCGCCACCGGGGCAGGTGGAGAGGCGGGCACCGAACCAGCGCGCAAGCGCCTGCGCCCGGTCGGCAACGGGAGGTGGCTGCGGGCGTGCAGCGCTGGCGCGCTCTGCGCGGACGACGGCCAACCGCTCGACCAGTGAGCGGGTGCTCATCCGCCGGCCAGCCCTGCCAGCAGTTCGCCTGCCACCCGTTTGCCCTGCGACCCCACCTCGGCGACCGGGCCGACGCACGATGGACACCCATCCGAGCACCGGCAGTCCGCGACGAGTTCGGCACAGGCGGCGACCAACTCATCGGTCAGGCCGAAGAGCCGCTCACTGAGTCCCACCCCGCCAGGCACCGCGTCGTACAGGAACACGGTCGGGCGGCCGGTGAAGGGCGCCTGGACCTGGGCAAGCACCCCGATGTCGCGCGGGTCGCACATGAGCAGGAGCGAGGCCGTGGTGCGAGCGACCCTCGCCAGGCCGATGAGCGCGCCGTCGAGCGTGTCACGGTCGTACCGATTCACGAGCTCAGCCGGCGGCACGAGCCAGCAGGCGGTCGTGTGCATCTCCTGTTCGGGGACGTTGATCGAGCCCCAGCCGACGTTTTCGTGGGTGTGGTACTTGATCTTCTTGAACATGGTCACCTTCCAGGCGACCATCACCTCGCCGCGCTGGCGCTTGCCGGCCGGCGGCTCATCGGTCTCGTCAAAGACCTCCAGGACTTTGAGCGTGATCCCCAGGTCGGCATCGGTGTAGTAGTCGACGTCGGTACGCGTCACAAACGCCTTCCGCTCGTCCCAGTCGAGGCGGTCCACGTGGTGCTGCACGCCCTCGTGGATGTAGATCGCCTTCTCATGGACGAGCAGCGGGGCCGCGAACAGGTCCACCTCGCCGAGCACCCGGTGGCGGTCCCCGGTGGTATCGACGATCACCACGTTCTCTGGCGCGCCCGTTCGAAGGCTGAAGGTGCTGGCCGGGAAGTTCTCGTGGCTCCAGTAGTACCGATCGTCCTCTGCCCGGCGCAGATACCCGTCCTCCTCGAGGACGTCGAGCAGCGTCGGCGTCTCGGGGATGCCAAATCGCTCGGCAGCCGGTACCGGCAGCTCGAAGGTCGACGCCCGGAGGTGGTTGAGAAGAACGTGCAGGTTGTCGGGGTTCACCAGCCCGTGCTCCGGTGACTGTTCGAAGAGGTACGCCGGATGCGAAGCCAGGAACTGGTCGATCGGCGCCGATGAGCAGACGAGCGCCGACAGGCTGGTGCTGGTGCGCCGGCCCGCCCGCCCCATCTGCTGCCAGGTCGACGCGATGGTTCCGGGGTAGCCGACACTGATGGAGGCATCGAGGCCGCCGATGTCGATGCCCAGCTCGAGGGCATTGGTGGCCACCACACCGCGCACACGGCCGTCGCGCAGGCCGCGCTCGATCTCGCGCCGCTCGTTGGGCAGGTACCCGCCGCGGTACCCTCGAATGGTGTGCGGGTGACCGGGCGGCGGCGCAAAGGTCTCGCGGAGGTAGCTGGTCAGCACTTCCACGGCGGTGCGCGATCGGGCGAAGGCGATGGTCTGCACGCCGCCGCCGATGAGCCGCTCGGCCAGGTGCTGGGCGGTGAGGAGTGACGAGCTGCGGATCCCCAGGTGCTCGTTCGCCACCGGCGGGTTGATGATGAGGATGTGCTTTCGGCCACGCGGCGCCCCGTTGTCGTCGATGAGCTCGACCGGCGCCTCGATCAGCCGCTCGGCCAGCTCGGCGGGGTTGGCGATGGTGGCACTGGCACAGATGAAGACCGGATCGGCGCCGTAGTGGCGGCAGATGCGGCGGAGGCGGCGCAGGACGTTGGCGACATGGCTGCCGAACAGGCCGCGGTAGGTGTGCAGCTCGTCGATGACCACGAACTGCAGGTTCTCGAACAGCTTGAACC
>JBBEBK010000152.1:0-12018 GCA_040882375.1 Chloroflexota bacterium | reverse complement strand
GGATCACCAGGTCGATCGCCCCCATGTCGATCCCCAGCTCCAGGCTGGAGGTGGCGACCAGGGCTGGGAGGCGCCCCGCCTTCAGCTCCTCCTCGATCTCCAGCCGCTGCTCGCGGGCGATGCTGCCGTGGTGCGCGCGGACCAGCTCCTCGCCGGCCAGCTCGTTGAGACGCGCCGCCAGTCGCTCGGCAAGCCGGCGCGAGTTGACGAAGACCAGGGTGGACCGATGCGCCCGGATCAGCTCGAGCAGGCGCGGGTGGATCGACGGCCAGATGGAGTGGCGCTCGATCGGTCCGGCCGACTCGTCCGCCTCGTCACCGGGACGACTCATATCCTCGATCGGCACGATCACCTCGAGGTCGAGCGCCTTTCGCGACCCGGCGTCCACGATCTCGACCGATCTGCCGGTCCCGCCGAGGAACGCCGCGATCGCCGAGAGCGGGCGCTGCGTGGCCGACAGGCCGATCCGCTGCGGATCCACATCGGTCAGGGCTGACAGGCGTTCGAGCGAAAGCGCCAGATGGGAACCGCGCTTGGTGCCGACCAGCGCGTGGACCTCATCGACGATCACGTGCTCGACGCCGCGCAGCGCTTCCCGAGCCTGGCTGGTGAGCAGCAGGTAGAGGCTCTCCGGGGTGGTGACCAGGATCTCCGGCGGATCCTTGACCAGTTGGCGACGCGCGTCGGCCGGGGTGTCGCCGGTGCGCGACGCGACGCGCACCTCGGGGAGCTCCAGTCCGAGCCGCCCGGCCGTGCGGCGAATCCCCGCCAGGGGCGCACGGAGGTTGCGCTCGACGTCGTAGGTGAGCGCCTTCAGGGGCGAGACATACAGGACCCGCAGGCACCGCTCGCGCGGTCGAGGCGGCGACGGAGCGTGGAGGCGATCCAGACACCACAGGAACGCCGCAAGCGTCTTGCCGCTGCCCGTCGGCGCGTGCAACAGGGTGTGGCTCCCTGCCGCGATCGGCGGCCAGCCGAGCCGCTGTGCGGGCGTCGGCTCCGCGAACGCCTCTTCAAACCAGGCACGGGTCGCCGCCGATAAGGCGGACAGCGGGTCGGCGACGCGGGTCTTTGGCACGGTCCGCGCAGTCTAACAAGGCGTGGCGCAAGCCGAACATGCGTTCGGTTTGGCGAGAAGTACGAGGGCCGGGCCCATTGGTCCGGCCCTCGCTTTGCGCGGCGGCTCCGAGCTTCCGCCGCGCGACTCATCAGGCGATCAGTTCAGCGGATCGCCATCTCCTGACTCGAAGAGCCCCAGGGCTCCGCGCCCAACGAAGTTGAAGGCGTGGGTCACCATCGGGTAGAGACCATCCTCGGCGGTCTGGAATTCGATGATCGCGCCCTGTGCGGGCGACAGGTCAACCGCCTGCGACCCCCAATTTCCATCGTTACCGGGGAGCAGGTGGATCCCTTCCTTCGTCACCGTGTCGAAGATGGTGCCGACGATGTGGAACGACGAGTCGATGCTCGGCCCCACGTTCAGCACGAAGAGGCGGACGCGCTCCCCGGTCTCGACCTTGATCGGGTTGTCGAGGTACTGGTTGGCGACGCCGTTGAACATCACGAAGTCCGGAGCCGGGGCGCCCGAGGCGGCCTTGCTCAGGTCCGACACCTGGCCCTGGGGACCGAGGTACCACTCCGACTGGACGATGGCGAATTCCTTGTCGACCGGCGCGAGCCCCTCGGCGGGCTCGACGATGACCATGCCGTACATCCCGTTGGCGATGTGGTGCAGCGCCGGCGACGTGCCGCAGTGGTACATCCACACGCCGGCGTAGTCGGCCGTCCACTCGTACAACTTCTCCTCGCCGGGGTTGATGCTGGTCATCTCGTCGTTCCAGGCGACCTGCGACGAGTGGAAGTCGACCGAGTGCGGCAGCAGGCTGTCTGCGGGATTCTTGAGATGGATGCGGATCGTGTCTCCCACCTTGACCCGGATCACCGGACCCGGGACGCTGCCGGTGCCCGGCGTGGTGGCAAAGGTCCAGACCTTCTGGACGAAGCCGTCGGCGACGGTCATCTCCTTCTCTTCGATGATCAGGTCGATGTCGTGCACGGTTCCGCTCAGCAGTGCCGGAGCGGTGGCGTCGCGCAGCTCGTAGGGCGGCGCGTTGGGATCCTTCTCGATCCCTGTCGAAGGAGCCGGCCCGCCATGGCTGTCGCCGCTGGCTGACGGCGCGGCGGAGGTCGATGCCTGCGGCGTTGGCGAGGCGCTGGCGGTGGTGTTGGGATTGCCGGAGACGACGGCGTAGATGAGAGTCAGCAGCAACACGCTGACCACGGCAGAGCCGTAGATGAAGATCCTGCCCATATTCCCTTTCCTGCCCGGCTCGGCGGGCTGCGGAGTCCGATGCCGCGCATTACGCCAGAAATCCCGCGGGCTGCCAAGGGGCCGTTCGGCCCCAAGTGGACCATGCCATTCGCTTTCGGCCGGTCGGCTAGGCTAAGGACCGATGACCGATGGCACCGATGCGCTCACCTGGGAGGACCGCGCACGACGGGCGGAGGATCGCCTCGCCGCGCTCGACGCAGCCGTCCGCGGCATCTCGGGGGTCCTGACCCTCGACCGCGTGCTGCAGCTCATCGTCGACCGCGTCCGTGACCTGGCCGACGCGGAGTACGCGGCGCTCGGCATCGTCAATGCGGATGGGGTCATCGAGCGGTTCCTGACCAGCGGCATGAGCCAGGCGGCTCGTGACCGGATCGGCGCGTTCCCGCGTGGCCTCGGACTACTGGGGCTCATCATTCGGGAGGGGCAGACGCTGCGCCTCGCCGACATCGGTACAGACCCCCGTCGTTCGGGGTTTCCGCCGAACCATCCGCCGATGCACTCGTTCCTCGGCGTTCCGGTCAGCGTCAAGGGCCGTGCGGTGGGCGACCTGTACCTGACCAACAAGCGCAGCGCCACCGAGTTCTCGGCGGATGACCAGCAGCTGGTGGAGCGATTCGCGCTGCATGCCGGCCTGGCCATCGAGAACGCTCGGCTCAGCGAGCGGGTGCAGGCGCTCGCCGTGGTGGAGGAGAGGGAGCGGATCGGGCGCGACCTGCACGACGGCATCATCCAGCGCATCTACGCGGTCGCCCTCGGGCTCGACGATCTTCCCGATACGATCGCCACCGACCCGGCCGGTGCCGCCGAGCGGGTCGATCGCGCAATCGACGCACTGCACGCTGCCATCAACGAGATCCGCACCTTCATCTACGGGCTCCGCCCGGGCCTCCAGGGGGAGGGCGGCATCGCATCCGCGCTGGAGACGCTGGCCGAGGAGCTGCGGTTGCACTCGTCGCTCGAGATCCTGATCGAGGCGAACAGCCCGATCGACCTGCCGCCCGACATCGCGGCCGAGGTGCTCAGCGTGGCTCGCGAGGCGCTCAGCAATGCCGTGCGTCACGCGGCGGCGACCGTCGCGCGCGTCAGTGTCGAGGAGACTTCTGACGGGACGCGCCTCGTGGTGGAAGACGACGGACGAGGATTCGATCCTGCGACACCGCTGGACGCGACGCACCACGGCATGAGCAACATGCGCGCGCGGGCGGCCCGAATCGGCGGGCGGCTCGAGATCGATAGCAGGCCAGGCCACGGTACCCGTATCATCCTGTCACTGCCGCCGTCGAATTGAGCAGCGCGCGGAACGCCACGCCCGCGCAGACGGATACATCTGGAGGGACCGTCGGGCCATGACCGGGGACACGACCGCGCCGCGCCCGCTGCGCCTGCTCGTCGTCGACGACCACGAGGTCGTGCGCGAGGGGCTGGTCGCCCTCCTCTCCCGCCGCGACGAGTTCCAGGTGGTCGCGGAGGCCGGCACGGTTGCCGAGGCGCTCCTCGCCGCACGCCGCTTCGAGCCCGACCTGGTGATCATGGACATTCGCCTGCCGGATGGGTCGGGGATCGAGGCGTGCCGGGAGATCCGTGCCGAGTTCCCGAAGATTCGGGTGGTGATGCTGACCTCGTACCCGGACGAGGAGGCGGTCCTCTCCGCGATCCTGGCGGGCGCCAGCGGGTATCTCCTCAAGCAGGTGCGGGGCCGCGACCTGGTCAGCGCGCTCGAGGCGGTTGGCCGCGGTGACTCGCTCCTCGACCCGGCGGTGACCGAGCGTGTCCTCGAGCGAGTTCGGCGGGTCGCCAACGGCCAGGAGCACGACGAGCTGGCAGACCTCACCGCCCAGGAGCGCAAGATCCTGCTGCTGGTGGCCGAGGGCAAGACCAACAAGGAGATCGCGGCCGAGGTCTTCCTCTCCGACAAGACGGTGAAGAACTACGTCAGCAGCATCCTTTCCAAGCTGAGCCTCCAGCGGCGCGCCCAGGCGGCCGCCTTCGTGGCCAAGCATCGGCTCGGCGAGGGCGGCTCCTAGCCGTCCGTTTCGCCCCGCGCAACGAGGGCTCGCACCAGCAGGGCGACCGAGCCCAGGATGGTCGCCCCGACCAAGGCTGCGCCGGCGAAGCTCATCCAGCCATGCCCGAACGAGCCAACCGTCAGCAGCGCGGCACCGATATTCCACGCAGCCAGCCGGATGGTGGCACCGCGGGCCAGCTCCCGGCGCTGCACCGCGTGGCGGGCCGCGTCGCCCGGCCCAACCGACGGCAGCAGGTGGCTCCACGCGCCCACCAGCGCCTGCATGACCCAGCCGATCGCGAGCGGCCCAATCGTGTGCTGGAGCGACCAGCCCGCCGGCTGCACGCCGTACACCACGAGATCCACCGCCAGGATGGCGGTCCCGACCCCGAACCAGCCGACCGCCGCCGATAGGTGCCCGATGGTCAGCCGATGCCAGGCAGGATCGGTCGTCCAGCGGCCGCGCCCCGGCCACGCTCCGAGGGCCGTCAGCCCGAGTGCCGCAGCGCCGGCCAGCACGGAGAAGGCGCCAGCCTGCGCGATCGGCGCCCATGACATGGCGTAGCCGAGGGCGGTGATCGGCGCGCCGAATCCGACGCCCGCGACCACGACGAGGAGGGCGGGGCGCGACTGGATCCGCGAGCCGACGACCGTCGGGTAGAGGTGGATGAGCGTCGCCGCCACCACCAGCGACACGAAGCCGACCAGGTTCAGCCAGGCGTGCGCCGGCTTCAGGCCGAGCCAGGCACCACCGATTGTGGCAACGTCGCCCAGTCGCAGCATGGCCAGCCCGACGGCGATCGCCGCGTTTCCGAATGCGAGCGCATATGCCGCCTCGACGACCCCGAATCGGCGGCCTAGCCCGGCCCGCGCCGGGATGAAGGCGGTGGCCGCACTGGTCACGATGCCCGCCAGGTACGCCGACGCACCCACGAGCGCAATCAGGGTCAGCCCGCCGGGGAACGCGAATGCCACGGTGGCGGCGCCGCCCGCAATCAGGGCCAGGCCGGCGAAGCGGATGCGGCTCGGGGCCGGGCGAGCGCCCGCCAGCGAGATGGTGAAGTGGGGCACGAGGGCCGCAATGGCCAGTCCGGCGCCGCCCGCCAGGGCGAGATGCAGTGGCAGCCAGGTGCCGCTCCCCGCGAAGCCGGTCAGGAAGACGATGACGGCCGCAGCCACGAATCCCGCGGCGCCGACGATGCCGGCGAGCACGACCCGGCGTTCCGCTGCGCGATCGACGCGCGGCTGCCCGGTGTTACCGCCGAGCGAGATGAGCTGCGAGACGGCTGGAGGCGGGGGGCGGGAATCGCTGGCCATTCACGCATGAAACCAGATGTGAGCCGGACCGCGATGGGCCGATTGGCCGGCGCGTTGTGACAAGCGTCCCGCATTTCGGGCCGTCCGGCACGCAACCCCGATGCCCCGGATCGGTAGTGTGAGGGTCGAGGTCCGTCCCTCCACGGACCGATGCGATCGCCGGCCCGCTTCACCCGCGCGCCGGCGATCGGCTTCTCGGGTCAGTCCCGCCCGATCCGTCCCCAGGTGCGTGTCCCGGAATCCGGACGGCAGCTTCAGCCCGTAGCCGAGCACGCGGTCCATGACACCGACGGCTACTCCCATCGGAAGAGCCGGACGGCGAGCACGAAGGTGATGACCGCCCATACGCCCATCCCGAGCAACTGTGGCCCGAGCGACGCCAGGCCGGCGCCGTCATTGACGATCGCGCGCAGCGCCTCGTTCACGTAGGTGAGTGGCATGTACCCGGTGACGCTGGCCAGAAAATCCGGCATGGCGTCTCTCGGGAAGAAGACGCCCGACAGGAACATCATGGGCAGGCTGACCAGGTTCGCGACCGGCGCCGCCTGGTCCTCGTTCTTGGCCCAGCCGGCGATCGCGAAGCCGACCGCCAGGAAGATGACCGAGCCGAGCAGGACGATCACCGCCAGGCTGGCATAGTCGCCGAACATCTGGAGGCCGAACCAGATGCCCACGCCGAACAGGATGGCGACCTGGAACGACGCGATGATCAGCCGCGAGGCAACCTGCGCTCCCAGGAAGTAGACCGGCGAAGTGGGCGTGGCGAACAGGCGCCGCAATGCACCGGTGCGCTTGAGCTGGACGAATCCGAACGCCACGCTGAACAGGCCGAGCTGCATGACGGTCATGCCCACGATGCCCGGCACCAGGAAGTCGATGTAGCCCAGGTCGCGCGCAGCCACCTGCTCGACCACCACCATGACTGCGGGCAGGTCGATCGACCCGGCGGCAAAGCGGAAGACGATGGAGTTGAGGATCAGCGCGCCGACCTGGGCGTCCTGCCGCGCACCGCTGGCCGCGAAGACGGTAAGGGGCTGGACGTCGCCGCCATGCCCCCACCCGGCCGGAATGACGAGGGCGATCTCGAGGTCCCCACTCTTCAGGGCCGCCTGCATCTCGTCGCTGTCGCCGGTGGTGACCTCGAACGACTCCACCTCGGCGATCGCGGAGACGAGGCTGCGGCTCATTTCGGTGTCCGCCTCATCGACGATGCCCAACTGGATGGTGGTGCTGCCCTCGAAGTTCAGCACGCCGAAGATGAGCATGATGATCAGCGGCAGGAAGAGGCTGAAGAAGACGGCGGCGCGATTGCGCACGAACATGCGCACGCTTGCCACGAACAAGGCCCAGAAGACCCCGGGTCGAATACCCAACATGTGCATCGGTCAGTCCTCGTCCCGCAGATCGTGCCCGGTCAGGTCCAGGAAGACGTCTTCCAGGTTGGCGAGCCGCTCCACGCGTTCCTTGGTGAAGCCGCGTCCCAGCAGGGAGCCGACCAGCTTCGCCGGCGTGTCGAGCGCGATGATCCGCCCGCGATCCATGATCGCGACGCGGTCACAGAGTTCCTCCGCCTCCTCCATGTAGTGGGTGGTCAGCACGACCGTGTGACCGCGCTCGCGGATCTGCCGCACCAGCCCCCACAGGTGGCGCCGTGCCTGCGGGTCGAGCCCGGTGGTCGGCTCGTCGAGGAAGAGGACGCGCGGCTCATTGACCAGGGCTGCGGCGATGCTGAAGCGCTGCTTCTGGCCGCCTGACAGGGTCCGAACCTGTGAGCGGGCCTTCTCGCTGAGCTCGACATCGGCGAGCAGCTTCGCGGCATCCACCTGCCGACCGTAGAGGTGGCCGAACAGCTCCAGCAGCTCGACCAGGTTCAGCTCGTCGAAGAAGCTCGATGCCTGGAGCTGAATGCCGATCCGCGCCTTCACCGCACGGGGATCGCGACTGACGTCGATCCCATCGACGATGGCGCTGCCCGAGTCGATCGTGCGCATCCCCTCGATCATTTCGAGCGTGGTGGTTTTGCCCGCCCCGTTCGGCCCCAGGATCCCGAACACCTCGCCCTCGGCAACCTCGAAGCCGACACCGTCCACCGCCTGCAGGGCGCCGTAGCGCTTGTGCAGGTCGCGCGCGGAGATGATCGGGGGGGCGGACGAGGTTGCCACGGGAGGTCCGATCGTAGCGGAGGCGTGGACGCCTCGTTACGCAACCAGGCGGCGGTATAGCTCCAGGGTCCGCGCAGCCACGGCCGACCAGCCGAACTGATCCAACGCACGGCGGCGGCCGGCGCGACCCATCGCCGCTCGACGGGCGGGATCGGCCACCAGGGCGTTGATGGCGGCGGCCAGCTCGCGCGCAAAGCGGTCCGGATCGGAGGGGCTCATCGGCTCGTGGGGGGAGAGCTCCAGCGGCACAAGGATGCCGGTCTCGCCATCGACCACCACCTCCGGAATGCCGCCCACCGCGGACGCCACCACCGCGCCCTGGCAGGCCATCGCCTCGAGGTTGGTGAGTCCGAACGGCTCGTAGACCGACGGACAGACGAAGACCGCCGCGTGGCTGTAGAGCTGGCGGATCGCCTCGCGGCTGAGCATCTCGGGGATCCAGATGACTCCGGACCGGTCCCGCTGCGCCTCGGCGACGCCAGCCGTGACCTCCGCGGCAAGCTCGGCGGTGTCGGGCTGCCCGGCGGCAAGGACGACGCCAATCCCGCGGTCGAGGTGCGAGATGGCGTGGATGAGGTGGACGATCCCCTTCTGGCGGGTGATCCGCCCGACGAACAGGGCATACGGCTGCGCGGGGTCGATCCCGTGTTGCGCGAGCACGTCGGTCGCGGGATCCGGAGAGAAGAAGGTCGCGTCGATGCCGTTGTGGATCACCTCGACCCGTCCGGGCGGCACGTCGAAGAGGCGCAGCACGTCGTCGCGCGTGTCCCCACTGACCGCAATGATGGCATCGGCAGCTTCGAGGGCGGTGCGCTCCACCCAGCTCGACAGGTCGTAGGCACCGCCCAGCTGCTCGCGCTTCCACGGCCGCAGCGGCTCGAGCGAGTGGACCGTCACAACCAGCGGGAGGCCGTAGGCGCGTTGGACGAGCAGACCGCCGAAGTGGCTGTACCAGGTGTGGCAGTGGACGAGGTCCGCATCCACCGGGTCGGCGGTCATCGCCAGGTCGCGACCGAGCGCCTCGAAGGCCGGCCGCAGGCGGGAGTCGGGGCCGCCCGTCCCCGCCGGCGGCGCGTACCCGCGGACCCGCCAGCCGGGGGCAGTCTCGTCCTGTTCGCCGAAGGTGCGGATATCGAGGTCCAACTGTCCGCGCAGCGCCGATGTCAGCTCCGCCACGTGCATCCCGGCGCCGCCGTAGACCTTTGGCGGGAACTCGTTGGTGAGAACCAGGGCCTTCACCAGACCTAGGGTAGCGGCTCGGGAATGGCGAAACGCAGGACTGGACGCCGATACTCCCCCATAGTATCCTCCGAGAACCGATGAGCACTCCCCTGGCGAGCACGCAGATGACCGATCCCCCGAGCCCGATGCTCGAACTCAGCCTGCCGGTGGTCGGCATGACCTGCGCCTCGTGCGTGACGCGCATCGAGCGCTTCCTGAACCGATCCGACGGCGTCGCCGAGGCGGTCGTCAATCTCGCCACCGAACGGGCCACCGTGCGCTTCGATCCGGCGCGGATCGACCGCGCGGCGATCGTGGGTGCCATCGAGGCGGCGGGCTACGAGGTCGCGCCGCAGGCCGCCGTCGCGGCGGAGGAGGCCGGAACCGAGGACGACGCCGAGGAGCGCGCCCGCGCCGCCGATCGGCGCGTGCTGCTGCGCGACGCCCTGGTGTCCACCGCCATCGGCCTGTCCATGATGGTGGTCGCCCTGTGGCCCGGTGGCGTGCCGTGGCCGATGGAGCGCGTCAACGTCTGGATGCTCGCCCCCGCCACGATCGTGCAGTTCGTGTACGGGCGGCGCTTCCTGGTCGCCGCGGCAAAGGGGCTGCGGCACGGCGACCTGACCATGGACACGCTCGTCTCGATGGGCACCCTGGCCGCCTACGGCTATTCGCTCGGCATCACCCTGCTGGGCGCCGAGATGGAGACCTACTTCGACAGCGCAGCGGTGATCATCGGCCTGGTCCTGCTGGGCCGATGGCTGGAGGCGCGCGCCAAGGGACAGGCGGCTGGTGCGGTGAAGGCACTCCTGAAGCTGCGTCCCAGCACCGCCCGCGTACTGCGCGACGGGGCCGAGGCGGATCTGCCGATCGACCAGGTGCGGGTGGGCGACCTGGTCCGGGTACGTCCCGGCGAGCGGGTGCCGGTCGACGGCGTGCTGGTCGATGGATCCTCGGCACTCGACGAGTCGATGCTCACCGGCGAGTCGATGCCCGTCGACAAGCGGCCCGGAGACCCGGTGGTGGGCGCGACCCTCAACGCCTCCGGCTCATTCGTGATGCGCGCCGAGCGCGTCGGTCGCGACACAACGCTCTCGCAGATCGCGCGACTCGTAGAGCAGGCGCAGGGCTCGAAGGCACCCATCCAGCGGGTCGTAGACATGGTGACCGCCCGCTTCGTGCCGGTGGTGGTGGCCATCGCGGCAGTGACCTTCGCCACCTGGATGCTGCTCGGGCCGGAGCCGCGCCTGCCGGCCGCGCTCGGGGCAGCCATCGCGGTGCTGATCATCGCCTGCCCGTGCGCCATGGGCCTGGCCACGCCGACGGCGATCATGGTCGGCACCGGCAAGGGGGCCGAGGCCGGCATCCTGGTCCGTGACGGCGCGGCGCTGGAGCACGCGCAGCGGGTGACCGCGGTTGTGCTCGACAAGACCGGGACGATCACCCGCGGCGAGCCGCAGGTCGTCACGGTGCGACCGCTGCAGGGCACCACCGAGGAGGAGCTGCTGGTGCTTGCCGCGGCGGCCGAGCAGGGCAGTGAGCATCCGCTGGCCGAGGCGATCGTGCGCCGGGCCGCTGAGAGCGGCATCTCCCTTCCCGCTGCCGGCGAGTTTGCGGCGATCCCCGGCGAGGGCGTGCGGGCCACGGTGGACGGGCATTCGGTGCTCGTCGGCAGCGAGCGACTGCTCGCGGAGGCTGGCGTCGACACGGGACCGCTTGCCGGACCTGCGGCCGAGGTCGCTGAGGCAGCGCAGACCCCCGTCCTGGTCGCGATCGACGGTCGCGCGGCCGGCCTCTTCGGCATCGCCGACACGGTGAAGCCCGAATCGGCCGAGGCGATCCGGCGCCTCCACTCCGCGGGGCTTGAGGTCTGGATGCTGACCGGCGACCGGGTCGCGGTGGCACGGACTATCGGCGCCCAGGTCGGCATCCGGCCGGAGCGCATCCTGGCCGAGGTCCGTCCCGGGGAGAAGGCGGCCAAGGTCGCCGAGCTGCAAGCGCGCGGCGCCATCGTGGCCATGGTCGGCGACGGCATCAACGACGCGCCGGCACTTGCCCAGGCGGACCTGGGCGTGGCGATCGGCACGGGCGCGGACGTGGCGGTCGAGGCCTCCGACATCACGCTGGTCGGCGACGATCTGCGCTCGGTGCCGGCGGGGATTCGGCTATCGCGCGCCACCATGCGCACCATCCGCCAGAACCTGGTGTGGGCATTCGGCTACAACACGCTGCTCATTCCAGTGGCTGCCGGAGCGCTCTACCCGCTCACCGGCTGGCTCCTCTCCCCCGCCCTGGCGGCCGGCGCCATGGCTCTCTCGAGCGTCAGCGTGGTGTCCAACTCACTGCGGCTGCGCCGCTTCCGTCCAACGTAGGCAGACACGTCAGTCAGAAAGGACCGATGAGACCGATGGAGACCCTGGAGATGACCGCGAAGGCCAAGGATCCGGTGTGCGGCATGCACGTCAATCCCGAGGTCGCCCGCGCGGCCGGGCTGACCGCCGAGCACGGCGGCGAGGAGTTCTACTTCTGTGGGCGCGGCTGCCGCCTCGAGTTCCTGGACGACCCGCAGCGCTTCTTCAACCCCGACTACCTGCCACACATGTAGCTAGCACGCCGCCGGGTCTCCAAGGTGCTGCTTGACGAACCGAGAGTTCACGTCTTGACGCCCCGTCGGGGGGGGGGCGTATTGTCAGCGTACGTCCTGACCTTGCGCCAGGCGCATCGCAGCCAGCACCGGGGGGTGTCCGATGGCGAGTCTACGAGTCCGCGGCCGCGGTCTCTTCTTGGCCTTGGTGCTGCTTCTCTCCTCCGCAGGGCAGCTGTCCACGGCGAGCGCCACGAACTTCGGTTCTGCCGGCACTCCGGGAACCACGGGCACTACCGCTGGCGTCTGGCTAACACCTGACTCGAATTGGCCTGTCAATCGGTACTACCTCACCACCGCGTATTACAACGGGACGACCGACGCCATCACATCCCAG
>JBBEBK010000151.1:0-12042 GCA_040882375.1 Chloroflexota bacterium | reverse complement strand
ACCGACCGACCTGCGGCCGATCCCCGACTGGGCCCTCGTCCACCGTGAGCTGGCGTGCAAAGGCGTCACCCTCCAGCTGCTGCTGGGCGAGCCGACCATCGCCGACGCGATCCTCGACCGCCTGGTCCACAACGCCTACCGCCTCGAGCTCCGGGGCGACTCGCGCCGGCGGGTGACACCGGCCGCTGACGACCCGCTCGATGGCAGCGCGACGCCAGATCCGGCGATCACGCCGGATCCGCCCGCCTCAGACGGCCCAGGACGGGTGCGCCGCCGGCGGGGAGGCATCGATGACCCTCCGGGATCGCCACCGTCGCCCACCATCGGCGGCGTGCCAGACTACCCGCAGACTACCGAGAGGAGGTGACCATCAGGGGCTGAACGAGCCCTCACGTCGGCCGCTCCGCGGCCTCCGACCGAGGGTGATCGAAAACCCCGGAATGGGTGATCGGATTCGCCGGAATACGCACCTCACCGCGCGCTGGCTGCCGCTCCTTCATGGCATCAGGACGGTTCACTGCAATCCGACAGATGCCGCGACGTACCCGACCTCCCGCGAGATCGACTCGGCAGCCGCCAGAAGATCGGGCGCCAGCTTCGCTACGTTCTGGAGCGTCATGCGGATGGCGGGCACGTTGATGCCGACGGCGGCGATGCACTCACCCCGGCTGTCGCGGATCGGGACGGCGAGCCCGCCGGCCTCTGGATTGTGCTCGCCGATATTGACCGCGTACCCGCGCCTGATCACTTCGTCGCACTGTCGATCCAGCTCGTCGAACCTGCCCACCGTCGCGGGCGAGAAGCGGACGAGGGTCCGTGGCAGGCGGCGTCGGCGTTCGGCCGGCGTCACGTAGGACAACATCGCCTTTCCCATGGCCACCGCATGGGCTGGCACGCGTTGCCCGATGGCCGTGTAGGCCCGAACTTCACGCGTGCCGTCCACCTTCTCGATATAGACGATGTCCCCGCCGTCGAGAATCGCGAGATCGCAACTCTCGCCCGTCCTCCGAACGACTTCGCGCATGTGCGGCAGTGCGATCGACCGGACGTCCAGGTTCGAGATCGCCCGCGCGCCGAGTTCCCACAGGCGCATGCCAAGCCGATAGCGCTTCGTGTCTGGATCTTGCTGCAGCCAGCCGAGCCGAGTCATGGCCTGGGCGAGTCGGTAGGCAGTGCTCCGATCCACGCCGAGCCAAGTCGCCAGCTCAGAAGCGCTCACCCAAGTCTCGCGCTCGAGCGCTGCGAAGACCTGGGCGGCCTTCGGGAGCGCGCCCGAGTAGCGAGGTTTGCTCCTAGCCGTGTTCTCGGCGTGCCGCCCGTCGTTGTCCCTTAGCCGTCCGGCCATGGATTCCCTCGAATGCAGATTGGGGAAGTGCACCAACATGATGCCACCACCTGGTGAGCGTGCAGCACGGGTCGTAGATCCTCATTCCGGGCTGGGGGTCGAGCAACTCCACCATGATACGGACGACGTCCCGCGGCGTGTAGAACTCGCCACCCTTCTTGCCAGCAGAGTCGGCGAACTCCTTGATCAGATACTCATACGCCGCTCCGAGCAGATCCGGAAACTCGAAGTCCTCGTCCAGGAGACGCACCTTGCTGAAGTGCTTGATCAGCTCTCGGAGCCGACCGTCAAGGATCTGGCTCTGGCCGACTTTCCGATTGAAGTCGATGTGCTCCAGCACGCCCGAGAGGGACGAGTTCTCGTCAGACAGCCCGAGCAGCGCCTTGTTCAGTTCGTTGCCGACCTGGCTGTGCGCCTCGTCTCGGAGCCGAGGCCACCGCGAGATCGGAGGAACTCGCTGAGTTCGCAAGCAGCAGCAGGGCCACCGGTGTGATCCTCGAGGTGTTCAAGCCAAAGAGGAGACACGACCGATGGCCCTGTCCAAGTCTGCACTGAATGACGTGCTCAACGCTATCCGCGCCGGCGGCGACATCGACGTCCTGCGCCAGGGCATGCAGCTGGTGCTGCAGGAGCTGATCGCGCTCGAAGCCGGCCAGGCCATCGGCGCCGCCCGCTATGAGCGCGCCGAGGGCCGCCTGACGCATCGCAACGGATCCCGTGGCCGGCTGCTGAGCACCAAGGCCGGCGACGTCGAGCTGCGCATCCCCAAGCTGCGCGCTGGATCCTTCTTCCCGGCCCTGCTCGAGCCGCGGCGGCGCATCGACCGCGCCCTGTGGGCAGTCATCATGGAGGCCTACGTGCACGGCGTGTCGACCCGCAAGGTCGACGACCTGGTCAGCGCACTCGGCATCGAGGCCGGCGTGTCCAAGAGCGAGGTGAGCCGCATCTGCGCCGAGCTCGACAAGCTGATGGGCCAGTTCCGTCGCCGGCGCCTGGAGCACACCGCCTTCCCCTAGGTCTTCCTGGACGTTCACCTACGTCAAGGCCCATGACGGCGCCAGCGTGGTGTCCAAGGCCATCGTGGTGGCCACCGGGGTCACCGCGCTCGGCGACCGCGAGGTGCTCGGCTGCGCGGTCGGCGACAGCGAGGACGGCGCCTTCTGGACCAGCTTCCTGCGCGATCTGCGGCGGCGTGGCCTGTCCGGGGTGCGGCTGGTGGTGTCGGATGCCCACGAGGGCCTCAAGGGCGCCATCGCGGCGGTGCTGCTGGATGCCGCCTGGCAGCGCTGCCGGGTGCAATATGCCGACCTCCCGGTTATGCCGACCAGGGGTGGCGAGGCGGTCGCTGCCTGAGTGGATCGGGCAGATGAGGTCGGCATAATCAGAGCCCCGTGAGTGACGCTCTCCTTCCGCATCGACGAAGGAGAGCGACATGCATGATCCAGCCCGGGTCCGCGTCAGCGGCCCGCTGGCTCCATATCGAGTCGGCTACACGGCTGAACTCGCACGCCTCGGGTACGGGGCCTCGGGAGCGGTTCTCTCGCTCCGGCTGATGGCGGACCTGAGTGTCTGGCTCGAACGCGAGGGCCTGGAACCCGAAGCGTTGTCGACGATCGAGGTCGGGCGCTTCCTCGACGCACGCCGCGCCGCCGGGCGCCGGTACGCCTCGGCCAAGGCGATCCGGCCGCCGCTCGCGTACCTGCGCGGGCTGGGCGTGGTTCCGGCGGCGCCGCCGGTCGAGCCCGCCACGCCGCTCGACCGGCTCCTGGCGCGATACCGCCGGTACCTCGTCGTCGAGCGGAGCCTGGCGCCGGCGACGGCTTCGTGCTACCTCGCCGCGGTTCGGCCGTTCCTGTCCACCCGGATCAGGTCCGATGGACTCGCCCTCGAAGGGCTGACCATCGTGGACGTGACCGCGTTCGTCGTGACCCACTGTCCCGAACAGCCGCGCGGCTCGGCCAAGCTGACCGTGACGTCCCTGCGCTCGCTCCTCGGCTTCCTCCACCTCGAGGCGATCCTGCCCCATCCGCTCGCCGGGAGCGTGCCGCGAACCGCGGCCTGGCGGCTCGCTGCGCTGCCCCACGGGCTCACCCGGGCCGAGGTCGAGCGCCTGCTCGCCGCGTGCGATCGGCGGCGGGCGACCGGTCGCCGGGACGTCGCGGTCATCACGCTCCTCGTCCGGCTCGGGCTGCGCGCAGGCGAGGTCGCCGCCCTCACCCTTGATGCCATCGACTGGCGGGCGGGCGAGCTCGTGGTCGCCGGCAAGGGCAATCGAGCCGAGCGGCTGCCCCTGCCGGCCGATGCCGGCGAGGCGATCGTCGCGTACCTCCGCCGCGGCCGGCCTGCGACCGCTCTCGACCGGGCGGTGTTCATCCGGGCCAAGGCCCCGCACCGAGGGCTCACGTCGGGCGGCGTGAGCCAGATCGTCGGCGACGCCGCGCGCCGGGCGGGCCTCGGGGTCGTCCACGCCCACCGGCTGCGCCACACGGCCGCGACCGCGATGCTCGCGGGCGGCGGCTCGCTCGCCGAGATCGGCCAGGTGCTGCGCCACCGCCGGAGCCTCACGACCGCGATCTATGCCAAGGTCGACGTGCGTGCCCTCCGCACCCTTGCCCGACCATGGCCAGGCGGTGCCGCATGAGCCGCCTCGACCCGGCGCTCGCCGACTATCTCGCCCTCCGCCGCTCGCTCGGCTTCGGCCTCGTCCGGGCAGGCAGGCTGCTGACCCAGTTCACGGCCTTCCTCGACGCGCGCGGGGCGGACACGATCACCCTCGAAGCAGCCTTTGCTTGGGCGACGCTGCCGGCGGGCGGCGGATCGCGCTGGCTCGCCATGCGCCTGAGCGTCGTGCGCGGGTTCGCCGCCCACCTCCACGCCCTCGATCCCGCTCACGAGCTCATCCCTCCCGAGCTGCTTCGGGATCGAGGCCGGCGCGCCACCCCGTACCTGTACACCGATGCCGAGATCGCGGCGCTCATGGACGCCGCCCGGACCCTTCGGACGCCGTTCGGCACGGCGACGTACAGGACCCTCATCGGCCTGCTCGCGGTCGCGGGGCTCCGGGTCGGTGAGGCGATCCGGCTTGATCGGGGCGACCTCGACGAGCTCGCCGGAACGCTCACCATCTGGATGAGCAAGTTCGGCAAGAGCCGCCTCGTGCCGCTCCATCCGACGACCGTCGCCGCTCTGCGCGCCTATCTCGACCGCCCCGACCGACCGCATCCGGAGCGGCGGAGCGAGGCCGTCTTCCTCTCGAGTGCCGGCACCCGCCTGCGGTACTGCGTCGTGAACCGGCTGTTCCTGCAACTTGTGCGCCGAGCCGGCCTGGCGCCTCGGTCGGCGGCCTGCCGGCCACGGCTCCACGACTTCCGGCACACGTTCGCCGTGCGGACCGTCCTCGACGCCTACCGGGCCGACCTCGACGTCGGCGCACGGCTGCCGGTGCTCTCGACGTATCTCGGCCACGTCAACCCGGCCGCGACGTACTGGTACCTCTCGGCCGCACCCGAGTTGCTCGCTCTCGCCGGCGAACGCCTCGAGCGCCATCTTGGAGATCGGCGATGAGCGCGCTCGCCCCGACCCTCCAGGCGTTCTTCACCGACCGGCTCGTCCGCCAGCGCCAGGCGAGCCCCCAGACCATCGCGGCCTATCGCGACACGCTGCGCCTCCTCGTCGCCTTCGCCGCGATGCGCACCGCCAGTGAGCCCTCGCACCTCGACGTCGGTGATCTCGACGCGGCGCTCGTCGGCGCCTTCCTCGATCACCTCGAGACCGACCGGGGCAACGGCGTCCGGACCCGCAACGCCCGCCTGGCAGCGATCCATTCGCTGTTCCGGTACGCCGCTTTGCGCCACCCCGAGCACGCCGAGTCGATCGGCCGGGTGCTCGCCATTCCGCCCAAGCGCTTCGCCCGCAACCTCGTCACGTTCCTCACCGAGCCGGAGGTCGATGCGCTCCTCGCCGCGGCGGACCGGACAACGTGGACCGGCCGGCGGGATCACGCCCTGCTGCTCGTCGCGGTCCAGACCGGGCTGCGGGTGTCGGAGCTGATCGGTCTGCGCTGCGCCGACGTCCATCTCGGCACCGGTGCCCACGTCAGCTGCCGCGGCAAGGGCCGCAAGGAGCGGATCACCCCGCTTACCCGAACGACGGTCGCGGTCCTGCGCGTCTGGCTTGCCGAGCGAGCCGGCGAACCAGCCGACCCGCTGTTCCCGACCGCCACCGGCACGCCGCTCAGCCGGGACGCGGTCGAACGCCGGATCGCGAAGCACGCGGCAACCGCGGCGACTGCCTGCCCGTCACTCCGGACCAAGCGGATCAGCCCGCACGTCCTGCGCCACACCGCGGCGATGCGGCTCCTCGGGGCAGGCGTCGACACGTCGGTCATCGCGCTCTGGCTCGGCCATGAGCGCATCGACACGACCCAGATCTATCTCCACGCGGACCTTGCCATCAAGGAGCGGGCGATCGCACGGACAGCCCCACCCGAGGTCAAGCCCGGGCGGTATCGGCCCACCGACACGCTTCTCGCTTTCCTCGACGGGCTCTGATTATGCCGACCTCATCTGCCCGATCCACTCAGGCAGCGACCGCCTCGCCACCCCTGGTCGGCATAACCGGGAGGTCGGCATATTGGGTCTTATGCCGACGTCGGCATAAGACCCACTTCCTACGCAATGTGCTATCCCACGTGTGCGCACAACAAGGCGGCCCGTGGCGAGCTGCGTCGCGGGCTGCCGATCGGCCTCGTGTGGGGCGAGGGCGACGGCGAGATCCTGCTCCATCCCGACGAGGCCGTGCGGGGTGCGATCGCGACCTGCTTCGAGCGCTTCGCCGAGCGCGGCTCGGTGCGCGGGGTCTGGCTGTGGTTCCGCCAGCAGGGCCTCGGCTTCCCGACCCAGACGAGCCCGGCCGACCCGATCCGCTGGGTGGCGCCGACGTACACGGCGATCCACGACACGCTCACCAACCCCGCCTACGCCGGCGCCTACGCGTACGGCAAGACCCGTCACGAGCGCTTCATCGACCCGGCCGGACGGGTCCGCGTGCGCACGCGTCGCCTGGAGCGGGAAGCGTGGGCGGTGCTCATCCCCGAGCACCACCCGGGCTACGTCGAGTGGCCGACCTTCCTCGCGATCGGCGAGCGGATCGGGCGCAACATCCGGCCCCGGCCCCACACCGCCGGCGGCGCGGTGCGGGAGGGTGCGGCGCTCCTCCAGGGCCTCGCGGTCTGCGGGCGGTGCGGCCGCCGGCTCCACGTCCACTACAGCGGGCGGGCCTCGACGCCTGGCTACCACTGCGCGGGTCGCGACCTCGTCGAGGGGTGGGGCCGCTACTGCCTCTCGGTCGGCGGCCGCCAGATCGAGGACGCCGTCGCCCGGGCGTTCTGTGCGGCGCTCGCTCCGGTCGGGATCGAGGCGGCGATCGCGTGTGGGCGGCCCCGGGCACGACCGACCGGGACCGCAGGGAGCTCCTGCGCACGCTCGTCGAGGAGGTGATTGTGGGCGTCGACCGGGCGGCGGCATCGGCGGCGCTCACCGTGCGCTGGCGCGGCGGCGCGCTCTCCGAGCTCGACGTCCCGTTGCCGCGCTCCAACCCGCCCGTCGTGCGGACCGCCGAGGACACGATCTCCCTCGTGCGCCGCCTGGCATCACCCCGACGGCCAGATCGCGGGCATCCTCAACCGTCAGGGCCGGCGCAACGCGACGGGCGGCGCGAGCGGCACCAACGCGATTGTCGAGGCGACGATCGCGACAACCGGCCGGAGCCACCCAGTGGAGCTGCCAGACGATGGCCCGCTCGTCGGGGGTCAGTCCCGCGACCGTCGCGCGGATCTGGGACGCCCACGGTCTTACGCCTCACTGGTCCGTCACGGTGGCGCCCCGCGCTTCGTCGAGAAAAGCCACCGACGCTCGCGGCACGGCTTGGACGGCGCTGACAAGGGCCATCACCGCGACATCCCGGGCCGAGCATCCACGCGACAGGTCGTTGAGTGGCGCCGCAAGGCCCTGAAGGATCGGCCCGAGCGCCACCGCCTGCCCGAGTCGCTCGGCGATCTTGCACCCGATGTTCGCCGCGTCGAGGTCGGGGAAGATGAAGACGTTTGCTCGTCCGGCGACGGGAGATCCGGCTGCCTTGCGCATGCCTACGTCCCTGGCGTAAGCGGCGTCGAATTGAAGCTCGCCGTCAACGAGAAGCGACGGTTCACGCTCGCGGATGAGCCCGGTCGCCCTGCGGACCTGGTCCACCCGGGCGTGCTCAGCGCTCCCCTTCGTGCTGAACGACAGCATGGCGACGATCGGTCGGGCGCCCGTAAGCATCTGATATGTGGAACTCGTCGCCACCGCGATCTCGGCGAGCTGTTCAGGGTCCGGCTCGGGAACCACGGCGCAATCACCGAAGCCGAGCACTTGGCCTGCGGGGAGCACGAGCAGGAAGCTGCTCGTCACCGTGTGTGTGGCGGGCGCGAGGCCCAACAGGCGCAGGCCCGCACGGATCACGGAGGCAGTCGGTGTGGACGTCCCGCCCACCACGGCGTGGACGCGTCCAGCGGCCAGCGCCGCCACAGCGGCGTAGAGGGACTCGTGCTCCGTCTCCTTGAGCTCGGCGGCGGGGCGACCGGCGAACCCCCGTGCAAGCACCGAGGCGCTGGCGCCCTCGGCCAGCAACGACTGAGGGGTGACGGTCTCGACGCCAGGCGCGAGCGGAACGCTTATATGGTCAGCGGCGCGCTGCGGATCCTTGCTGGCCACCACGACAGGAGTTACCGGCGTCTGGTCAGCAAGCCAGCTGGCGGCGGTCAGCACGCGCTCATCCGTGCCGTCTGGAAGTGCCACCCTCGTCGCACGGCCGTCGAGTATCGCCAGCCAACGAGCAACGAGCGATCCGAGCCCTCCAGACAGATCGATCGTCTCACCGCTCACGGTGTACTCGGCGATGAGGGGCGCCGCATTCGCCGGGGTGGCGATGGGCCGATTGCCGTGCCGGGGCCGCCTGGTGACGGAACCTCCAACCAGGCGCGGTTACCACAATCCGCCGTGGCGCCACCTCGACAAGGACCATGTCCGTCAAGCCGCGGCTGCGGCTTCCTCATCGGCGATGGCGAGTGCGGCATCGAGGATCCGCATCGCGTCGTCGATCTGCTCCCGCGAAATCGTTAGGGGCGGCGCGAGGACGATCGTCGTGCCCTGCCCAGGCATGACGTACAGGCCTTCCTCAAACGCCTTGCCGAGCACGCGCTCCTTGGCCGACGGAACAACGGCGGACCGCTCTGGGTCGGCCAGCGGCGCCTTTGTGGCCCGGTCCGCTACCAGTTCGAGCCCTACAAAAAGGCCCATGCCGCGCACGTCGCCCACGCTCGGATGGCGCGCCATCAGTTCGCGTGATCCCTCTAGCAGATATGCCCCCAACTCCGCGGAGCGAGCGATGAGATCGTCTTCGCGGTAGACGCCGATGCTGGCGACGATCGCGGCGCAACCCAGAGCATGGCCGCTGTACGTGTGCCCGTGCACGAACGGGCGGTCGGTCCACTGAGCCGCCAGAGGTTCCCGCACAATCGTGGCTGCCATCGGCACGTACCCACCCGTGATGCCCTTGGCCGTCGACATGATGTCGGGCACGACGCCCCAGTGCTCGACCGCGAACCAGCGACCGGTCCGGCCGAACCCGGTCATCACCTCGTCCGCGATGAGCAGGATGCCGTAGCGATCACAGAGCTCTCGGATGCGCTGCAGGTAGCCGTCGCCGGGTACGATGACGCCGTTGGCACCGACGATTGGCTCGAGGATTATGCCGGCCACGCGGTGGGGTCCGTTCTGCAGTAGGATCTCCTCGAGGTCCCGCGCGCAGTGCTCGCCGCAGTCGTTGCAGCGACCGCCCGTCGGCGCAAAACGGCATCGGTACGGATCGCAGGTCGGGCCGTAGATCACCCCGGGAATGCCCGGCTCAAAGGGCCAGCTGCGGGGATCGCGCGATAGCGTCATCGCTCCGAAGGTCGAGCCGTGGTAGTTGCGGTAGCGTGATAATACGAGTGAGCGCCCCGTCAGATCGCGAACCATTTTGATGGCGGCCTCGTTCGCCTCGGCACCGCTGGAGGAGAAGAAGACGCGGTTAAGGTCTCCCGGCGTGATCTCAGCAAGGAGCCCAGCCGCCTCGGCGCGCGGTCGGGTGACGTGGGAGGAGGCCATGACCGGCAGGCACGCGGCCTGCTCCTGGATGGCGCGCACGACACGTGGCTCGGCATGGCCGAAGTTCGCGAAGACGAACTGTGAGGTGAAATCGAGGTAGCGGCGGTCATCCGCGTCCCAGAAGTACACGCCCTTCGCCCGTTCGATCGAAACCGGACGAGGTCCACCTTGCTTCTTCCAGGGGACCAGAACGTGCCGCGCGTCCATTTCCGGTATCGACGCTGCGGACGCCTCGCGAACCTCGGTGGCCATTTCTAGACCTCACTACTCGATCGCCGACCCCGGAACCGGGCGTTACGCGAACCGCCGGTAGATGGGGCTCCAGGATTTCCTTTGCGTACTTCTACCTCGCCATCGCTCGGGGCAGCTATGAGTGAGGGCTGGACCGAAGCGCACTATCGGCGCCAGTCGCCGAGAGATCCTCCCATCCAACCGTCTCGGCGGTCCGCTTCTCTCTAATGCTCGCGTCGGAGCCCGCCTGCGGACCGCAGCGGACTGCCTGCCGAGCAGGAGAGGGAGCACGATCTCCACCGCGCCCCCACGGGTCGCACGAGGCCGACGTCCACCGGTGCGCGTCCAACTCAGCCCAGCAGGTCCGCGTACTTGTCCAGCAGCCGTACTGGCTTCTTGAGGGCGTCGCGCCGAAATGGTTCAGCGAGCTCCTCAGAATCGACCACGAGGTCGATCACTGCCGGCCGGTTATTCCCGATAGCCGTTCGAAGGACATCCTGGATGTCCGCAGCGCGCTCGACACGGTAGCCGTCCGCGCCCATGGCGCGCGCGACTGCGGCGAAGTCCGGGTTCTTGAGGTTCGTGCCGACGAAGCGGTCGCCGTAGTAATCGATCTGGTTCTTCTTCTCGGCACCCCACTCGCTGTTGTTCCAAACGATCGCCACGACGGGGATCTGCTCCCGCACCGCCGTCATTACCTCCGCCAGACTCATGCCCCAGGCACCGTCGCCGACGAAGGCAACGACCGGTCGATCGGGACGGCCGAGCTTGGCCCCCAGTGCGGTCGGGTACGAGTAGCCGCAGTTGCCGAACATCATGGGTGCGAGGAGCTGACGTGGCCCGTCGAAGCGCAGATACGCGTTGGCGACTGAGGAGATGTTGCCGATGTCGGTCGTGACGATCGCGTTGCTAGGCAGCGCGTCGGCGAGCAGCGAGAGCGCGTGGCGAGGGCTGATAGGTTCACCGTCCCGGGACGACAGCTGCTCAAGCTCCGCGGACCAGATCGCCTTCTCGTGCGCCGCCTCGGCGATCCGCGATTCGTTCGGTGCGCGGTCGGGCTCGAGCTCGCGCAGCTTGACCAGCAACGCGGCCGAGAAGCCGCGAGCGTCACCGACGACCCCGAGCCCAATGTGACGGGTGAGGCCGAGGACCCGATGATCGATGTCGACCTGGATGACCTGCGCATTGGCTGGCCAGTAGTCGATGTCGTACTGTGGCAAGGTCCCAAACGGGCCGAGGCGTGATCCGATCGCCAGCACCGCATCCGCCCGGCTTAGGAGGCGCATCGCGGCCTTCGATCCCATGTAGCCAATGGGCCCGGCCGCGAGCGGGTGTCTGGCCGGAAAAGCATCGGTGTGGAGGTAGGACGTGACAACTGGGGCCGACAGGTACTCCGCGAGCTCGCGCACCGCGTCGCCGGCCTCTGAGCGGACGACCCCACCGCCTGCGAGGATGACCGGGAAGCGCGCCCCCGCGACGAGTCGTGCAGCCGCTTCGATCTGCGCCTCCGGCCCCGGCCCGTAGGCGACGTTCGCGGAGGGGTAGATCGCGGTCGTGATCTCGCCGTAGAAGTAATCGCGCGGGATGTCGACCTGGACCGGTCCGTTCTCCGCCTTGGCGATGTAGAAGGCCCGGCGCAGGAGCTCGGCCATCCGCTCGGGCCGATTGACCTGCACCTGCCATTTCGTGATCTTGGAGAAGATCGGCAGTTGCTCCGTCTCCTGGAACCCGCCCAAGCCGACGCCCATGCTCCCGGTCGATGGGGTGATGACGACCATCGGCGTGTGGGCCCAGTAGGCCGCTGCCACAGCGGTGACCATGTTCGTGATACCCGGGCCGTTCTGTCCGATGCAGACCGTCGGTCGCCCCGTGACCCGGCCCCAGCCGTCGGCCATGTGCGCGGCGTTCTGCTCGTGCGCTACCGAGACGAAGCGGATGCCGGCGCGCGGGAAGAGATCGAGGGCATCCATGTAGGCCGAGCCGACGACACCGGGCACCATCGTGACGCCCTCCGCCGCGAGCGTCTCCACGAAGGCCTCGCTGGGCGTCATGCGCGCCGGACTCGCGTCCACTGTGGGCTTAGCTGTGGACTGCGCGATCGCCATCCGGCCCTCCAAGCTTGACTAGATTCGTTGTTATATTGCCAACGCCATTGGCGCGTTGACCACAAAAGCCTAGTCTTGGGTTTGGGGCGTGTCAAGACTGAATCCGTCCCGTGTGGACGAATTCAGTCTGTCGCCGGCCAGTGAATCTGTCCGCGTAAAGCGGCCAGTGAATCTG
>JBBEBK010000150.1:0-12374 GCA_040882375.1 Chloroflexota bacterium | reverse complement strand
CTTCGAGATGCTCGGCAACTGGAGCTTCGGCGACTACTTCAAGCGCGAGGCGATCCGCTGGGCCTGGGAGTTCCTCACCGAGGAGCTCCAGATTCCGGCCGAGCGGCTGGCTGCCACCGTCTACACCGATGACGACGAGGCGTACCGCATCTGGACCGAGGAGATCGGCCTGCCGCCCGAGAGGATGGCGCGCTGGGGCAACATCGCCGCCGGCGACGACCACAATTTCTGGTCGATGGCCGACACCGGGCCGTGCGGCCCGTGCAGTGAGATCCATTACGACCGGGGCGTCGAGTTCAGCGAAGGACCGGAGTGCGTGCCGGATCACTCCGAAACGTGCCCGCGCTATCTCGAGTTCTGGAACCTGGTCTTCATGCAGTACGACAAGGCCGTCGACGGTTCGCTGACTCCACTCCCGTTCCAGAGTGTCGACACCGGGATGGGCCTCGAGCGCATCGCCTCGATCGTGCAGGGGGTCGACACGAACTACCGGACCGATCTGTTCACCCCGATCATCGAGCGGCTGGCGGCGCACCTCGGCCACGACCCCCAGACGGTTGAGAGCGAGCGGTTCAGCTACCAGGTGGTGGCCGATCACAGCCGTGCGATGACCTTCCTGCTCGCCGAGGGGGTGCATCCCTCGAATGACGGGGCGGGGTACGTGCTGCGGCGGATCATGCGGCGGGCGGTGCGCCACCTGCGCCTGATGGGGATTCGCGAGCCGGTGCTGGCCGAGACGTGCGCCGCGGTGATCGACCTGATGGGCGACGCCTACCCCTATCTCGCCGAGCAGCGCGTCGCAGCCCTGGCCGAGGTGGATGCCGAGGAGCGCCGGTTCGCGCGTACGCTGGAGGCGGGGAGCGAGCGGCTTGCGGTTCTGGTCGAGGCTGTGGGTGCTGCCGGGACGATCTCCGGGGCCGAGGCGTTCCGCCTGCACGACACGTTCGGCTTCCCGATCGACCTGACGGTGGAGATCGCCGCAGAGGGTGGCGTCTCGGTGGACCGCGACGGCTTCGAGGCGGCGATGTCCGAGCAGCGCGAGCGCTCCCGTGGTATCCGCGCCGGCCGCTTTGCGCCGCACCCCGGTATCGAGGGACTGGCGAGCGAGTTCATCGGCTACCCCAACACGACTCGCGCCGAAGACCTGAGGGTGCTCGCGGTGGCCGACCTGGACGGGCAGGCCCAGGTCGTCCTCGACCGCACACCGTTCTACGCGGAGGGCGGTGGTCAGATCGGCGACCGCGGAGAGCTGGTCGGGCCCAGCGGCAAGCTGCTGGTCGATGACACGCAGCGCGTCGGCGACGCGATCGTGCACGTTGGGCGAATCGAGGGTGACCTCGCCGTTGGTGCCAACGTCGCGGGCCGCGTGGACGAGGAGCGCCGCTGGGCGGCCGCCCGCAACCACACCGGCACGCACCTGCTGCACCGGGCGCTGCGCGACGTGCTCGGCGAGCATGCCAAGCAGGCCGGCAGCTGGGTCGGACCCGAGGGGCTGCGCTTCGACTTCCCGGCAGAGCGGGCCACGCCGCGCGAGGCGCTGCGCGAGGTGGAGCGCCTCGTGAACGCGCAGATCCGGCGCAACGCCGCCGTGACGCCGACCCAGATGAGCCTCGAGGAGGCACAGGCGCTCGGCGCCGACATGTTCTTCGGCGAGAAGTACCTTCCCGCGGCCGTTCGCGTGGTGCAGGTCGATGGATACAGCACGGAGCTGTGCGGCGGCACGCACGTGGCGGCGAGCGGCCAGATCGGTTCGTTCCGCATCACCGGCGAGAGCAGCATCGGGGCAGGGCTGCGGCGCATCGAGGCGGTCACCGGCGAGGGTGCCGAGGAGCTGGTGGCACGACAGCGCGAGACGTTGCACGCAGCGGCGCAGCTGCTTGGCGCCGCCGAGGAGCAGGTTCCCGCGCGTATCGAGGCGCTGCTGCTGCGAAGCCGCGAGGCCGAGAAGGCATCCAGGGCGCCCAGGGCGGAAGGGGCGAGCGCGCGCCTCGACGCGCTGGCGGCACTCACCCGTTCTCAGGCGGCGGGCGACACGCAGGTCGTGATCGAGCACTTTCCAACGGCCGATGCGAGCGCGCTGCGCGACTTCGCCGATGACCTGCGCGCAGCCACCGGACGCTTCGTTGCCATCGCGGCGGGGAACCTGGACGGACCCGCACTCATGGTCGCCGCGAGCCGCGACCTCGTGGCCGAGGGCTTCGACGCTGCCGCGGTGGTGCGGCAGGTGGCGCCCCTGATCGGTGGCGGCGGTGGGGGTCGTGCCGAGCTGGCGCAGGCCGGTGGCAAGGATTCGAGCGGCCTGGAGCCTGCCCTGCAGGAGGCCGCGCGGCTGGCGCTCGAGGCGCTGGCCCGGATCGAGACGGGCTGACCGGGCAGCCGGAGGCACGCACGACGGTGCAGGAGCGCCTGGCAAGCCTGGCCGCCCGTTTGCCACGCCCCGGGGGCCGACTCCGCCTGCGGTCGCGCGGCGAGCCCGCGCTGGTCGCCCTGGACGTGGGAACCGAGTTCGCCAAGGCCCTGGTGGTGGCCATCACGCCGGTTGATGAGGGCCGCTTCGTGGGCTTCGTGCGGGGAGCGGGGCGTCGCCGCCAGGGGCTGACCCACATGCAGTCGGGGACGGTGAGCGACATCGACGCCGTGGTCGCCAACTGCGCGCGTGCCCTCGACGACGCGCGACAGATGGCCGGGCTGCATCCGACCGCGGCGGTCATCGGCATTGCCGGGGAGTTGGTGAAGGGCGCCACCGTGTCCCGCACCGTGCGCCGTGACGATCCGCGCGCCGCCATGACCGAGGACGAGCTGTGGCGGATCGTGCAGCAGGTACAGGCCGACGCGCTGGTTGAGGCAGAGTCGCGCATCTCCTGGGAGTCGGGCGTCGAGCGGCTCGACGTGCGGCTTGTGCACGCGGCGGTGGTCGAGCTGAAGATCGACGGCTACCCGGTCAGCAACCCGATCGGCTTCACGGGCGCGCAGCTTGAGCTGGCGGTCTTCAACGCCTTCGCGCCGATGGTCCACCTGGGCGCGCTGCAATCGGTCGCCACCGCGCTCGGACTCGAGCTGCTGGGCGTCATCGCCGAGCCGTACGCCGTCGCCACCTGCCTCGACCCCGGCGAGATGGGGGACGCCGGTGCCGTCTTCATCGACGTGGGCGGCGGCACCACCGATGTTGCCCTGGTTCGGCGTGGCGGGATCGCCGGCACGAAGATGCTCGCGCTCGGCGGCCGTGCCTTCACCAAGGGGCTGGTCGAGCGCTTCTCCATCTCGTTCCCGCGGGCAGAGGCACTCAAGGTGGCCGTAGGCGAGGCGGACGAGTTGCCCGAACCGATCGATCGAACCGCGCTCGAAACGGCGCTGCGCGACGACGCGGCCGTCTGGCTCGGCGGCGTGCAGCTGATGATCCACGACCTCGCCGAGGGCGAGCTGCTCCCGGGACGCGTCTTCCTGTGTGGCGGCGGAGCACAGCTGCCCCAGATCGGTGAGGCGCTCGCCGGGGATGCGTGGTGGCAGCGGCTGCCCTTCGCGCGGCGCCCGGAGGTCCGCGCCCTGTCACCGATGGACGTTGCCGGCGTGCGCGACGCCAGCGGTGAGCTGACCACCCGCCAGGACGTGACGCCCATGGCGCTCGCCCACCAGGCCCTGATCCTCGATGCCAGCGCGAGTGCCGCGGAGCGCGCCATGCGCCGCACCGTGCGCAGCCTGGAGCTGTAGGACCGATGACCGACGAGCCGCGGCTGCTCTACCTGGAGCCCGACGAAGAGATCACCTCGGTGGTGCGCCGTCTGCGTGAGACCGATGCCACCCGGGTCGTGCTGGTCGTCCCCGGGCGCAGTCGCGCCACTGCCAGCGCGGTCGGCCTGCGCCTGTTGGCGAGTTTCGCGGCCGAGGCCGGCCGCGACCTGGCGCTGGTTGCCGATGCATCCACGCGCGCCCTCGCTGCCGAGGCGGGGATCGCCGTCTTCGACACGGTCGCAGACGTGAGTGCGGGGACGGTCAGCGCCGAGGCCCCAACCCCACCCCGCGCACCGATCCACATCGTGAGAGGCGACGGGTCTTCGTCGGCCGCCTCCGCACCCGCGCCGGCATCGGCGGAGGCGGCCGCTCCCGCGATCCGCTCGGCGTCATCCGATGAGACGGTCGTCGTTCGGGTGCCTCCACCCGAAGCGAAGCGGCGCGGTGGCCGCCACGGGGACCGACCGCCACGCGGACGCGGCGCCTGGATCGTGCTGGCCGTGATCCTTGTCCTCGCGGTGACCGTTGGTGCCGCGCTGCTGCCCGGCGCCACGATCCGCATCGTTGCCGCCACTTCTTCGATCGGGCCACTCCAGTACCCGCTGAGCGTGACGATCGCCGGCCGCGAGTCGGGCGAGCTTGAAGCCACCCAGAGCACGACGCCGACCGGGGAGCGCATCGAACTCGTGCCGGGCGCCGGGGTCGTCACCTTCTACAACTGGAACACGGTGGCCGTCGCGGTCCCCCAGGGAACGCGCGTCTCGGTCGGCGGGGGCGTTGCCTTTGTCACGGATGTGCTGCTGATCCTGCCACGCGGCCGCTTCAGCGGACCGTCCAACGCCGCGGTGGGAGTGACCGCAGTCGAGGGCGGCGAGGGTGGCAACGTGGACGCCGGGACGATCGATACCATCGAGGACAACTCGGTACGGAGCTTCCTGGCCGGGTTCCCCGACAACCCGAATCGACTGGTGAGCAATAACGACGCCACCGCTGGCGGCGCGGAGGTGCCGCACACGGTGGTTGAGCAGTCAGACGTGGATGCGCTGGTGGCCGCGATCGGGTCCGACCTGGCCGCCCAGCTCGCGTCGAGACTCGCTGCCACGGAGCGCCTGTACTCGGTCCCATCTTCCGAAGAGACGCCGGTGATACCAGTCCCCGATGATCTGGTCGGGACCGAGGACCTGGAGACGTTCGAGCTCACCGGCACGCTGGCCTTCGATCGGCCGTACGCCATGCGATCGGTCGCGGAGGATGCCGCGCGAGCTGCCTTCGCCGCCGATCTCGAGGCGGTGCCGGCCGGAATGTCGGTCGTCCCCGAATCAGTGACCGTGGTCATCGGCGCGGCGACGCTCGCTGCAGATGCGCTGCGGATCGAGGCGACGGTAGCGGCGACGGCGGTTGCCGACATCGACGAAGAAGCGATCCGTCAGCGGGCGGCGGGCCTGACCGTGGGCGAGGCGCGCACCGAGCTGGCCGAGCTGGGCGAACTGGAGATCAAGCTGTGGCCAGCGTGGGTCGACCATGTGCCCGGGCTGACCATGCGCATAACGGTGCTGCCGGTCCCGCCAGAGGCGAGCGAGTCGCCAGGCGAGTCCCCGCGCTGATGAGTCGAGTGATCGGCCTGGACCACGGCAGCCGGCGGATCGGGGTTGCGGTGGGGGACACCGAGACCGGCCTGGCCTTTGCCCGCCCGGCGTTGCGCCGAACCCGGGAAGCGGCTGATCTGAAGGCGCTGGCCGACCTCGCGGAGGCCGAGGGGGCCGACACCTACGTGGTGGGTCTTCCGCTGAACATGGACGGCAGCGAGGGGCCGCAGGCGACAGCGGCCCGGACCTTTGCCGCCAAGCTGGCCGCGGCCGGAGGCGCGGTCGCATTCGTGGACGAGCGGCTGACGAGCTGGCAGGCCGGCGACGAGCTGGCACGCTCGGGCCGACGGCCCGCACGTCGCTCCGGGGAGCTGGACTCGGTCGCGGCGCGCCTGATCCTGCAAGAATACCTGGACGCCCGCCACGCCCCCGCGCGCGAACAGGAGACCGAATGACGCGTACCCCCGACCCGCGCTGGAGTCGCGATGAGCGCCGCAACGCCCGCATCCGGGAGCTGCGCGATGAGCGCGAGACGCCCATCCGCCGTCGCCGCACGTTCCAGCCGGTGGTGCTGGGCGCGTGGCTGGCCGGCGTCATGGTCCTGGTCGGGGTGCTCATCTTCATCGGCTTCCTTGCCCTGGCACCGTCACTGATGGTGTGGGTCGAGGAGCACCCCGGGTCGGTCGACAACGGGCTGGTGCGCGACTTCGTCGAATGGTACGAACCAGAGGCACTCGCCGATGAGCCTGCCGGCGATGACGGGCGCCGGATCAGTGTCTTCGTCGAGCCGGGTACGACCGACTCGGAGATCGGAGAGTTGCTGCTTGGCAAGGGGCTGATCAAGAGCCAGCTCGCATTCCAGTACGCCGTGATCCAGGCGGAGCGGGGCGGTACCCTGCAGGCGGGTGCGTACGACCTCTCGCCGTCGCTTCGTCCCTCGCAGATCGTGGCGGCGCTGCGCCTGGAGGCGGGCGAGGAGATCACTATCACCCTGATCGAGGGCTGGCGACTCGAGGAGATCGTCGGCTACCTGGGAACCACCCGCCTGACGATGAACCTCGCGGAGTTCGCATCGCTGGCCACGAATCCGCCGCCGGACCTCCTCCGGTCCTACAACTTCCTCGCCGCGCTGCCCGACGATCGTTCGCTGGAGGGCTACCTCTACCCGGACACCTATCGGGTGGACGCCAATACCACCGCCCGCGAACTGATCGGCCTGCTCCTCTCCACCTTTGATGTACGGCTGACCACCGAGATGCGGGACCAGGTCGCGGCGCAACTGTTGCTGGGAGGCCCGATGACCATCGACGAGGCGGTGCGAGTCGCCTCCATCGTTGAGCGGGAGGCGGTACTGGATGCCGAGCGGGCACTGATTGCGGGTGTCTACATCAATCGGCTCAATACGGCGGGATGGCGGCTCGATGCCGACCCGACGATCCAGTACGGGTTGGGCACGCTCGCGAACGGCACGAAACCACTCGCCGAGTGGGGGAAGCTGAACTGGTGGCCCCCGCTGCTGGCGCGCGCCATCGACATCGAGCTGCCCGAGTTGCTCCTCGGCTATCACACCTACCTGCACGACGGGCTGCCGCCAACCCCGATCTCGGCGCCACGCGTCGCCTCGCTGGCGGCGGTCGCCGCGCCGGACCTGGCCAACGGCTACTTCTTCTTCGTCGCCGGCTGCCCGAGCGGGGTCCGTGACGGCTCGCACTACTTCGCGGTGACGCTTGGACAACACGAGGCCAACATCGCGCGCGCCAACGCCGAGTGCCCGGCATCGTGACCACCAGCCACCGGCCGCAGGCCATCAGCAGACAGGGAGCATCGGTCAGCACATGATCAGCACCGGCGACGTCAAGAAGGGCGTCATCATCGAGCTCGACGGACAGCTTCTCAAGGTTCTCGACTGGACCCACATCAAGATGGCGCGGGGGTCGGCGCAGGTCCGGATCAAGCTCCAGAACGTGCGTCGCGGCGACATCGTGGAGCGCACCTTCCAGGCCGGAACGCGCTGGCCGCGGGCACGTGTCGAGCAGCGCAAGGTGCAGTACCTCTACGGCGACGGCGACGCCTTTCATTTCATGGATAACGAGACCTTCGACCAGTTCACGGTGAGCGCCGCGCAGATCGGGGACGACGCCAAGTACCTCAAGGAGACGACCGAGGTCTTCGTCACCATGTACGAGGCCGAGGTGCTCGGCGTGGACCTGCCGGTCTCCGTCGACCTGGTCGTCACCCAGACCGATCCGGGCTTTGCCGGTGACACGGCAACCGGCGCGCGCAAGGCGGCCATCCTCGAGACCGGGCTGATTGTCCAGGTGCCGCTTTTCGTCAACGAGGGCGACGTGCTGCGCATCGACACGCGCAACGGCGAATACATGACCCGTCTGCAGTAGGCCCGATGACGAACGATTCCGATCAGGCGACGCTCTGGGAGGCGCCGAGCGCGGCGCCTCGGATCCTGCGCGTCACCGACCTCAACCGGAGGGTGCGTGCTCTGCTCGACGGTGATCCGGCGCTCGCCGACGTCTGGGTCGAGGGCGAGGTGAGCCAGCCCACCTACCCGCCGTCCGGCCACTGCTTCTTCACCCTCAAGGACGCCGCCAGCCAGGTGAAGGCGGTCCTCTTCCGCGAGGAGCTGGCCCGCGCCACCGTGCGCCCAGTCCACGGGATGCAGGTGATCTGCCATGGCAAAGTGCGCGCCTACGAGCCGCAGGGCACCTACCAGGTCTACGTTGAGTCGCTCACTCCCGCGGGTGCCGGGGACCTGCATCAGCGGTACGAGGCGCTGCGGGTGCGGTTGGCGGACGAGGGGCTGTTCGACCCGGCACGCAAGCGGCCGCTGCCGCGCTGGCCCCGACGGATCGGGGTCGTCACCTCACCCGTCGGCGCAGTCTGGCGTGACATCGGCAACGTGCTGCGCCGCCGGTATCCGATCGGCGAGCTGGTGCTGTCGCCGACGATCGTGCAGGGACCCACCGCCGCCGGTGCCATCGTGCGCGCGCTTGATCGGCTCTCCGCGCGCGGCGATATCGACGTCGTGATCCTCGGCCGGGGCGGCGGCTCACTCGAGGATCTGTGGTCGTTCAACGATGAGCGGGTGGTTCGGGCGGTGGCGGCGGCGCCGATGCCGATCGTGGTCGGCGTCGGCCACGAATCTGATGTCACGCTCGCTGACTTCGCCGCCGACCTGCGTGCTGCGACTCCCTCCGCGGCCGCCGAGCAGGTTGCGCCCGACCTGTCCACCTTCCCCGCCATCCTCGATCGGATGCGGGATCGTGCCTCGGCGGCGCTGTTGGGACGCCTGGCGGAGCGCCGCCGGTTCCTCGCGGCCGAAGAGCGGGCCCTCGACCGGCTCCTGCCCGACACCGCCGCACTGCGGCAGCGGACCGCCGACCTGGTCGACCGTGGCCACAGGGCTCTCCTCTCACGCACGGGGCAGCAGACGACGGCCCTGGTCGGGCTGGCGGACGCCCTCCGAGCACTCTCGCCGGCGGCGACGCTCGAGCGCGGATACGCGGTGGTGCGCCTCGCGGACGGTACGATCGTGCGTGACCCCGCACAGACGGCGGTCGGGGAGATGATCGAGGTCGTGGTCGCCCGCGGAAGCATCGGTGCGCGCGTTGATCGGGCCACACCCGGGATGGAGGAGCTGCTGCCATGACAGATCAACCAGCCGCCGAAGACCTTGCGGCGCGCCCCTTCGACGAGCTCGTCGCGGAGCTGCAGCGCATCGTCCAGGCGCTGGAGACCGGAAACCTGCCCCTCGAAGAGAGCATCGCGCGCTACCGCGAGGCGCTGCGGCTGCATGCCGCCGCCGAGCAGCGGCTGCGGGAGGCCGAGCTGAGCATCAGCCAGCTGGGGCGCGGTCTCGACGCTGGCGGTGAGGAGGAGACGGCCGCCGCTGACTCGGATGGGTAAACCGGCGCAGGCCCCGATACGCATCCGACCGCCCATCCCATGCCCGCGAGGGGTACACGGTGTCGGAGACCTCGTATTTCCTGGCCAAGGCGCTCACCTGACCCGGGCACCGGGCTGACATATACTCTCAGGCGCCCACCGCGACCCGGAGAGACACTTGACAATCCTCGACGCCCTGACCGACCCGGCGCAGCTGCGCGGGATGACCGCCGAGGAGATGGCGGCCCTCGCGGCCGAGCTGCGAGAGAAGATGATCCGCACCGTGCAGCACGCCGGCGGACACCTCGCCAGCTCGCTCGGGACCGTGGAACTCACCCTGGCGCTGCACCGGGTGATGGATTCGCCCCGCGACCGGATCGTGTGGGACACCGGTCACCAGGCCTACGCCCACAAGCTGCTGACCGGACGGTTTTATCGCTTCGCCACCCTGCGCCAGATGGGGGGAGTGGGCGGATTCCCGCGACGCGCCGAGAGTGAGCACGATGTCTTCGATGGCGGCCACGCCGGCACGGGGGTGAGCATCGGTGTCGGGCTGGCAGCGGCGCGCGAGCTGCGACCGAGCGCCGACCCGCTGCGCAACCAGCGCATCGCCGTGTGCGTTGGGGACGCCGCGATCCAGAGCGGCCTCAGCATGGAGGCGCTCAACCACGTCGGCCACGCTCGTCAGCGTCTCCTGATCGTCCTCAACGACAACGAGATGAGCATCAGCCCCTCGGTCGGCGGCCTCTCCACCAGGCTCAACAAGCTGCGCCTGACGCGCGCCTACCAGGAGACCAAGTCGGCCACGGCGCGGCTGCTCCCCAGGGTGCCGCTCCTCGGCAAGCCGGCATTTGGCGTGCTGGCGTGGGCCAAGGAAAGCTTCAAGCGCTCCTGGGCCAAGGTGGGGTTCTTCGAGGACCTGGGGATCACCTATATCGGTGTCCTTGACGGCCACGACCTCGCCGAGATGGAGGAGAGCTTCGAGCGGGCATTCGCCCTGCCAGGCCCCGTGCTTGTTCACGTCAAAACCACAAAGGGCAAGGGCTATGGACCCGCCGAGATGGACGCGGTCGCCTTCCACGGGGCCAGCCTGCCGCCGATCGACCTGTGCCTCATCGATCCGACCGAGGAGCCGCTCCCGCCGGAGGCCGAGGCGCGACGCCGACCGAAGACCTACACCGCCACCTTTGCCGAGGAACTCGTCCGGCTGGCAGAGACCAACGAGCGGATCTGCGCTGTCACCGCCGGCATGCCCACCGGGACCGGCCTGGCGCGCTTCGCGGCTCGCTTCCCGGATCGTTTCTTCGACGTCGGCATCGCCGAGCCGCACGCGGTGACCATGGCGGCCGGGATGGCGCTCGGCGGGATGCGCCCGGTGGTGGCGCTCTACTCGACGTTCAGCCAGCGCGCCTACGACTCGCTGGTGCACGACGTCTGCCAGAACGATCTGCCCGTGCTGCTGGCCATCGACCGGGCCGGGCTGGTCGGAGAGGACGGCACCAGCCACCAGGGCATGTTCACGCTTCCCCCGCAGCGCGCCCTGCCGAACCTGGTGATCGGCTCGCCCAAGGACGAGCAGGAGCTGCGCGACATGCTGGTGACCGCCTTCGGCCACGATGGACCGATCAGCCTGCACTACCCCCGCGACCCGGGCGAGGACCTGCCCGACCGCCAGGGAGAACCGCTCGAAATCGGCCGTGGCGAGGTGCTCCGCAGCGGCGGCGACCTGCTGCTGGTCGGCTTCGGGCCGATCGTGCAGCGCCTGCTCCGCGTGGCCGATGCGCTGCAGCACGACCACGGGATCGGCAGCACGGTGATCAACGCGCGCTGGGCCAAGCCGCTCGACGAGGACCTGATCGCCGCCCAGGCGGTGGGCCGACGGCTGGTGGTCACCGCAGAGGAGAGCGCCGCGATGGGCGGCTTCGGTGATGGCGTGCTCGATGCGCTCAATCGCGGGGGCGTGCGGGTGCCGCTGCTCAAGGTGGCCCTCGCCGAGGGCTTCGTCCACCACGGTGCGGTCGATGACCTGCGCCGGCAGCAGCGGATCGACGAGCCCGGGATTCTGACCCAGATCCGCGAGGCGCTCGGCCTGGTGGCGCCGGCTGCACACGCCGACACGGAACGGGCATCGAAGGTGACCGCCGCCTGAGGCCGCGTCTGCCCCATGACGTCGATACCGATGAGGCCGCACCCGTGACCCGCATCCGGCTGGACCAGCTCCTCGTGGAGCGCGACCTGGCACGGTCGCGTTCCGAGGCGACCTCCCTGCTGCTCGCCGGAGAGGTGGAACTCGGCGGTGGCGGCGGCCGCACGCTGAAGCCCGGGCAGCTGGTGCCGAGCGACGCCGTCATCACGGTCCGCGCGCGGCCGCGCTGGGCATCGCGCGCGGGCGCAAAGCTGGAGGCGGCGCTCGAGGCCTTTCAGATCGATGTGACGGACCGCGCCTGCCTCGACGCCGGAGCCTCCACCGGCGGGTTCACCGATGTGCTCCTCGCCCGGGGTGCCCGGATCGTGTACGCCGTCGACGTCGGGCGCGCCCAGCTGCTCGAGCGCCTGCGGACCGACCCGCGGGTCGTGAGCATGGAGCGAACCAACCTTCGCGAGCTTGCGGGTCTTCCCGAGCCGATCGACCTGGCCACGTTGGACCTGTCCTTCATCTCTCTGGCACGCGTCCTGTCGCGGGTGCACCAGCTGCTGATCGAGCACGGTCGCGTCATCGCCCTGGTCAAGCCGCAGTTCGAGGCTGGCCGCGGCTCGGTTCCGCGAGGCGGCGTGGTCCGCGATCCGGCGACGCACCGCGCCGTGCTGCTGCGCTTCGCGGCGGACGCCGCGGCCGCGGGATTCCGACCGGCCGGACTGATCGAATCGCCGCTCACCGGGGCCGACGGCAACCGCGAGTTCCTGGCCGTGCTCGTCCACCGGTCCGCCTCCGACGAAGCGGCCGGCGAGCCCTGGGTGACGCTGGTGGAGCGTCTAACGCCATCGCCGGTATGACGGGCGTACTACGATGCGACCGATGAAGCGGAAGGGTGCGCCGTCCGGCGAGCAGCTGAGCGTCTTCGAGGAGCTCGCTGCCGTGCCGCTGCCGCCGCCGCACGAGCCGGCGCCCGACACGATGCGCCAGATCGTCTCGATGCGCATGCCCGACGCGCTGCTCGA
>JBBEBK010000149.1:0-12473 GCA_040882375.1 Chloroflexota bacterium | reverse complement strand
GTGACGCCGATGCCGCTGGTGTAGTCGTGGTATCGGTCGCCGCCGATCGTCTCGACCCACGAGCCGACGCCGCGCTCCACCACCAGGTCGGTGTAGCGGCCCCAGACCGGGGGAATACCGGACCGGCGCGCCAGCCAGACCGAACTGTCGTCGGCACGCCTGTCGATCATCGGTTCCTGCGCCTGGCTCATCGTCCGACCACGGTGACGGGCCCGGTCGGTCGTGTCGAGGGGTCGCCGCGCCTTCCGTTCCACAGCTGAATGCCGATAAACGTCAGCGCGGTCAGGAAGATCAGCGTTCCGAGCACGTTCACCTCCGGCGGGATGCCGAGCCGGCTGACGCCGAAGACCCACAGCGGGAAGGTCACCGTGCGCCCGGCTGAGAAGAGGGTGATCACGTAGTCGTCGATCGACAGGGCAAAGGCCAGCAGCGCCGCCGACAGGATGCCCGGGAAGATGAGCGGGAAGGTGATCTTCCAGAAGGTGGTGCGCCCATCGGCGTAGAGGTCCATGCCGGCCTCCTCGAGGGATCGGTTGAATCCGACCAGCCGAGCGCGGATGGTGACCACCACGAAGCTGATGTTGAACATGATGTGCGACACCAGGATGGTGAGGAACCCGCGTTCCACCCCGAGGCTGATCCACAGCGTCAGCAGTGACGCGCCCAGGATGATCTCGGGCGCCGTCATCGGGATGAAGATCAACAGGTTCATCAGCCACCGACCCCGGAAGGCGTAGCGCGTCAATGCCAGCCCGATCATGGTGCCGAAGGTGGTGGCAACCACCGTCGAGATGGTGGCCACCACCAGGCTCAGGACCATCGGGTCGGTGATCTGGGATCGACCCCACAGGTCGACGTAGTTACGGAGCGTGAAGCCCTGCCAGGTGATGTTCTGACGCCCGGCGGGGTCGTTGAAGGAAAAGGCGATCATCACCGCGATCGGCGCGAACAGGAAGAGGAGCAGCAGGCCGGTGAATCCGGGCAGCAGCAGGCCGCCCAGGCGGGCGCGCAGCGGGCGCCGGCGTTGGGCCGTTACCGGTGCGGTCAGGTGGCTCATCCGGCGAGCCGCTCGCTGCCGACCAGGCGCGTATAGACCGACACCAGCAGCATCACGCCTGCCACCAGCACGAACGCCAGTGCCGCGGCGGCCGGGTAGTCGAGGCTGTCGAGGAACTTGCGCTGGATGATGTTGCCGACCATGAAGACCTGCGGATTGCCGGCACCGATCACCTCGGCGGTGATGAAGTCGCCGACCGAGGGGATAAAGGTCAGCAGCGAACCGGCCACCACCCCCGGCAGGGAGAGCAGGAAGGTCACTCGCCAGAAGGCCTGGGCGCGGCTGGCGTAGAGGTCGGTCGCCGCCTCGATGAGGCGCCGGTCGATCTTCTCGATCGCGACATAGAGCGGCAGGATCATGAACGGCAGGAAGTTGTAGGTCAGTCCAAAGATGACCGATGCGGGCGTGGCCAGGAAGTGGAAGTTCTGGTCGAGGAGGCCGATGTCCTTGAGCGTCCCAAAGACCATGCCGTTGTCGGACAGGATCATCCGCCAGTTCAGGGTGCGGATGACGAAGCTGACGAAAAAGGGGAGCACCACCAGCAGGAGGAGCGCGTTCTTCAGCCGCCCCCCGTGGAACGCGATGGTGTACGCCACCGGATACCCGACGGCCAGGGTGAGCAGGGTGGTGGCCGCGGCGAAGCCCGTGGAGCGAACGTACAGCTCCCAGTACTGGCCGATCACCTGCGGGTAAATCCCGAAGTTCCAGGTCAGCTGGTAGCCGGTGTCGAAGGTGCCCTCCTGCAGCGAGATTAGCAGCATGAAGGCCATCGGCACCACGAAGAAGACGACCAGCCAGCCCCCGCCGGGCAGCAGCAGGAGCAGCGGGGCCAGCCCGCGGCGCAGCGACTGCATCAGTCCGCCCGGGCCGCCCGCTACCGGATCGTCATGCGCCGAGGACGGCCTCGAAGAGGTTGTTCCACTCGGTCTCTTCCGCCTCGCTCAACTGCTTGTCGGGGTAGGTGCCGGCCGTCTGCTCTGCGGTGGGAACAACCGTCGGGGCCATCGCCTCGAGCGTGTCGGCCCACTCGTCGTCGCCGTCATCGCGTGACGCCTGCGCGTCCTCGAGAATCTTCGCCTCGACGCCCTTCACCGGCGTCCAGTAGCCGACCCACTCCGACAGCATCGCCGCCGCCGCCGGGTCGTAGTAGTAGTCCATCAGCTTGTGCGCGTTCTCGGCATTGCCGGTCCCCTTGGGGATGACCAGGTTGTCGTTCCAGCGCATTCCGCCTGTGTCGGGCACCACGAACTTCACCTTGTCGTTGTCGTAGAAGTTCATCTGGCTGATGTCGCCGCCCCAGGCGACGCAGATGGCCAGGTCGCCGGCCGCCAGTGCGTCGTAGTACTCGTTGCCGTACCAGCCGCGGAACTGGCCCTCGGGCGCTGCGAGGAGCTTCTCCTGCGCGCGCTTCACGTCGTCCACCGTCGCGTTTGCCGGCTCGACGCCGAGCGAGAGGAGCGTCAGCCCGAACATGTCGCGCATGTCGCTGAAGCCGCCGACGCGCCCGGCAAAGGCCGGATCGAGCAGGTCGTCGAAGGTGGTGATCTCGCGGCCGGTCAGCTCCGGATCATAGGCGATGCCGGTGATGCCGCCCTGCCACCAGACGCTGTACTTGTTGTCGGGGTCGAACCAGAGGCCCTTGGCGTAATCGGCGCAGTTGGCGGTCCAGTTCGGCAGCTTCGAGTGGTCGATCTCCTGGAGCCACCCGTTGCGCGCCATCCGTTCAACCACCCAGCCGCCGGGCGACATGACGTCCCACCCGGTCGCGATGCCCGCACGGAGGTCCGGCGAGTACGTTGCCAGGAAGTCGGCATTGTCGAGCAGACCCTCGCTGTACTCGACGTCGAGTCCGCTCTGCGCCTTGAAGGCCTCGAGGCTCGGGTAGCTCGACTCGTCGTCCGAGATGTCGATGTACGCCGGCCAGTTGAGCCAGTGCACGGTATTGCTGGGCGTCGCACTCGGCGACGCGCAGGCCGCGAGGATGGAGGGCAGGGACATGGCTCCGGCCAGGTAGACCCCACCGCGGCCGGCGGTGCGGAAGAAGGAGCGGCGCGTATGCCGCTCGTCGTGCATGACGCGCGCGATGGCACGTTCGATCTGGGTGCGCTCGGTCAGGTCATCGGACATCGGGGGCTCCTTCCTCAATCTGAACTGGGGCGCGGCCGTCATCGAAAGTGGTCACGCCGATCACGAAGGTGTGCTGTGGCTGCCAGGTGAGACGGACCGGGTGCCCATCGGCCAGCGCCTCGGCGGCGCCCCCGGTCTCGAGGTTCTGCGCGTAGACGGTCAGTCGGTGACCGTCGCGGGTCTTGACGAGGTACTGCGTGCTGACGCCAATGTAGCTCGCGTCGAGGATCGTCCCGTCGAGGGCGTTCAGACTGCCATCCGCGGGAGCCAGACCGGCGCCGTCACCGAGTGGGGTGACCCGCAGCTTCTCGGGCCGAACGCCGATGCGTACGGTGGCGCTGCCGTTGACGGAGTCGCCGGGCGCGCGCAGCACGGTGCCATCGGCGATTCGCACCGAGACGAATGCATCGTCGCGCCCGACGACGGATCCGCCGAGCAGGTTGCTGACGCCGAGGAAGCCGGCCACGAACTCGGTGCGCGGACGCTCGTACAGCTCCTCCGGCGTGCCGAGCTGCTCGATCCGACCTGCCCGCATGACCGCGATCCGGTCGGACATGGTCATCGCCTCTTCCTGGTCGTGGGTGACGTAGATGAAGGTGATCCCGACCTCAGTCTGGATCCGCTTCAGCTCGATCTGCATCTGCTTGCGCAGCTTGAGGTCGAGGGCGCCCAGCGGCTCGTCGAGGAGCAGCACCTTGGGGTGATTGATGAGCGCTCGGGCGAGGGCCACCCGCTGCTGCTGGCCACCGGAGAGCTGGGACGGCTTGCGGTCCTCGTAGCCCGGCATCTCGACGAGCTCCAGCATCGCGACCACGCGCTGGTCGATCTCGGCGTTGTTGACCTTCTTGCGACGGAGGCCGAAGGCCACGTTCTCCCGGACGGTCAGGTGCGGGAAGAGGGCGTAGTTCTGGAAGACCGTGTTCACGTCGCGCTTGAACGGCGGCAGCCCGGTCACATCGGCGTCGCCGAGGTAGATCGTTCCCTCGGTCGTCTCCTCGAAGCCACCGATCATGCGCAGCGTGGTGGTCTTGCCACAGCCGGACGGGCCGAGCATCGAGAAGAACTCGCCCTGCTCGACGTCGAGCGAGAGATCGTCAACGGCGACGACCTCGTGGAAGCGCTTGGTGACCTGATCGAGACGGACGTCGATGGGAGATGACACCCGGGCGTTCCTCGTCACGGAGGTGTGCGCACCGGCCCACCACGGGGCGGCACTGCGCGGAGTATAGGGAAGCGAGTCCACCCCATGCGCGGATCGCGCCGCCCGCGCGGGAGGTGGGCTAGACTCGGACCGATGGACTTTGCCCTCTCCGCGGAGCACGAGGAGATTCGCCGTACCGTCCGCGACTTCGCCGAACGCGAGGTGGCGCCGGTCGTCGACGAGATGGAGAAGGCCGGGGAGTTCCCGACCGAGATCGTGCGACGCGCGGCCGAACTGGGACTGCTCGGCGTCCCGTTTCCCGAGTCGGTCGGCGGCACAGGGCTGGACAGCGTGGCCTACGCCATCACCGTCGAGGAGCTGTCGCGGGTCTGGGGGTCGTTGGGGATCATCGTCAGCGCGCACACCAGCCTCGGCTGCAACCCGCTCTACCTGGCCGGCACGCCGGACCAGCAGGAGCGGTTTCTGCGCCCGCTGGCATCGGGGGAGAAGCTCGGGGCGTACGGGCTGACGGAGGCGGAGGCGGGCTCGGATTCGCGCGGCACTCGCACCCGGGCCGTTCGTGACGGGGACGAGTGGGTCATCAACGGCTCGAAGCGCTTCATCACCAACGCCGGCGTGGCCGGCACCTACATCATCACCGCCGTGACCGATGGCGCGGCCGCCGGCCGGATCAGCGCCTTCATCGTCGAGGCCGATGCGCCGGGCTTCAGCATCGGTCGCATGGAAGACAAGATGGGTCTCCACGCCAGCCGGACCGGCGAGCTCCTCTTCGACGATTGCCGCGTTCCGGCGGCCAACCTGCTCGGCGAGGAGGGAGGCGGGGATCGGCTCTTCCTGCAGACCCTCGACGGAGGCCGGATCGGCATCGGCGCCATGGCCCTCGGGATTGCGCAGGCGGCGTTCGAGGCCGCCGCCGCGTACGCCAAGGAGCGCAGGCAGTTCGGTCGCCAGATCGCCTCGTTCCAGGGGGTCGCCTTCAAGATCGCCGATATGGCGACCCGCATCGATGCGGCGCGCCTGATGGTCTACCGAGCGGCCTGGCTGAAGGACCAGGGGCGACCCTTCGGCATCGAGGCGGCGATGGCCAAGCTCTTCGCCAGCGAGGTGGCGCGCGACGTGACCAACGACGCGGTGCAGGTCCACGGCGGGTACGGCTACGTCGTTGAGTACCGGGTCGAGCGCTACCTGCGCGACGCCAAGTTGACCGAGATCGGCGAGGGGACCAGCGAGATCCAGCGGCTGGTGATCGCACGCCACCTGCTCGGCGTGCGCGCGATGTGAACGGGCCGATCTTCGGGACCGCCTCAGCGGCTGTCGCCTGGCGGCCATCGGCGGAGTACCTGGAGCGGAGTCGCCTGCGGCGATTCATGGCCGATACCGGATCCGCGGACCTCGAGGCGCTCCAGGCGCGCGCCGTTCTGGACCCGGCCTGGTTCTGGGAGGCCGCAACGCGGGATGTCGGTGCGCGATTCGACCCGCCGCCGCGGAGCGTGCTCGACACCTCGCGCGGGATCGAGTGGGCGCGCTGGTTCGACGGCGCCGGCTTCAACTATGTGCGCATGGCGGTCGACGAGCCCGCCCTCGCGCACCCCGCCGAGATGGCGCTGACGTGGGAGGGCGAGGACGGCGAGGTTCGCCACTTCACGCGGTCGCAGCTGCGCTGGGCAGTGGACCGCGCCGCCCGCGCGATGGCCGCGCTGGGCGTGGCACGGGGCGACCGGGTCGGCATCTTCCTGCCGATGATCCCCGAGGCGGCCATCGCGGTGCTGGCAGCTGGCAAGCTCGGCGCGGTCTACACGCCGATCTTCTCCGGCTACGGCGCGGCCGCAGCCGGCTGGTCGACTGCGGCGCGAAGCTGCTCGTCACTGCCGACGGGTTCTGGAGGCGCGGCAGGGCGGTGGCCATGAAGCAGGTCGCCGATGAGGCGCTCGCCGGGGCGCCATCGGTCGAGCATTGCCTGGTCGTACGCCGGCTCGGAACCGACGTCGCCTGGAGTCCGCCGCGCGACGCCTGGTGGGACACGGCGGTGACATCGGTCTCTGGGGAGCCGTTGGAGTCGGTCGCAACCGACGCGAATGACCCGTTCATGATCATCTACACCTCGGGGACCACCGGCCGCCCGAAGGGTGCCCTGCACGTGCACGCCGGCTTCCCGCTCAAGGCAGCCGTGGACCTCGCGCATTCGTTCGACCTGCAGCTCGGAGACAGCCTCTTCTGGTTCACCGACATGGGCTGGATGATGGGCCCGTGGGAGGTCGCCGGGGCACCGATGCTGGGCGCCACGCTGGTGATGTACGAGGGGACACCGGACTTCCCGGGGCCGGATCGGCTCTGGTCGCTGGTGGAGCGACACGGCGTGACGCACCTGGGAATCAGTCCCACCGCGATTCGCGCGCTGATGGCCCACGGCACCGAACCGGTGCGGGCGCATGACCTGTCGTCGCTGCGGGTGTTCGGTTCGACCGGCGAGCCATGGAATCCCGACCCTTGGTGGTGGCTCTTTCGCGAGGTGGGCGGGGAGCGGCTGCCGATCATCAACTACTCCGGCGGGACCGAGATCTCCGGTGGCATCCTGGGCTGCACGACGATCACGCCGATCGCCCCGTGCTCGTTCGCAGGCCCGTGCCCCGGCATGGCGGCCGACGTGGTGGATGCCGGTGGCCTACCGCTCCGTGGCGAGGTCGGCGAGCTGGTCATCCGACAAGCGTGGCCGGGGATGACGCAGGGTTTCTGGGGCGACGACGATCGCTACCTCGACGCGTACTGGCGGCGTTTGCCCGGGACCTGGGTGCATGGCGACTGGGCGCGGATTGACCCCGACGGCTTCTGGTACATCTCCGGCCGATCCGATGACACGATCAAGGTGGCGGGTAAGCGGATCGGTCCGGCCGAGGTGGAGTCGGCGGCGGTGGCACACCCGGATGTGGCCGAGGCGCTGGCAGTGGGTGTGCCCGACGATGTGAAGGGGGAGGCGCTGGTCGTCTTCGTCGTGCCTCGACCCGCCTCGGGCGGGACGGTGCCGGACCTGGCGGCCGCGGTGGCTGCAACCGTCACCGAGCAACTCGGGAAGTCGTTCCGGCCGGCGGGCGTGCATCTTGTGCCGGCGCTCCCCAAGACGCGCAACGGCAAGATCCTGCGCCGCCTGGCACGGTCGGCCTACCTTGGTCTCGACCCCGGCGACACCAGCTCGCTCGAGGATCCCGCCGCGCTTGATCCCATCCGCAGCCTGAGGGCCTGAGCGACCGATGCGCGCGCGGGGGGTGGCGGTTGCTCTCGCGCTGATCCTGCTTCCGATGTTCTCGGCCCCGGTCCGCGCCGATGGGCCGGCACTTCCCGCGGAACCGGGTGCGCGGGTGCTCGACGGCGAGGTGGTGGCGGCCACGACCGGCGATATCGACGACGACGGCGTGGCGGACCTCGTGCGCGTCGTGCGCAGCGACAGCAATTCCACGCTGCTGGCCGTGGACGCCTGGAGCGTGAACAGCGACGGACGGTGGACCCGCCACGAGCAGGTGCCGCTTCGCCGCGAAGCGAGCGTGGATCGCCAGCTGAGCGGCCTCCCCCGTCCGGACGCTGACGGCATGCTGCCGGTCCGCTTTGGAGATCCGGTCGGGTTCCTGGTCGTCGGGTCTGCCTCGTCGACGCCCGGGGGCTCGCACGTCATGGTGGCGGCCATCGGTACTGCCGACGAGGATCCGGCCTGCTGCCTGACGATCTGGGAGGTCGGAGCCCGCTCGGGCGGGACGGCGCCAGCGATCACGCTCGATCTGGCGCTCGCATCTGGCCGAGGCGCAGCCTGGATCATCGCCGCGAGGCTCGATCCCGACGGCGAGGGTGACTATGACCAGATCCTGGTCGGCGACACCGACACCACGGCAGCGGCGAGGCTCACCGTGCTCGGCTGGTCAGGGGGCAGATATCGGGAGATCGCGCGCCGCATCTACCCCCTCGGAAGCACCCTCCTCACCTGGGCGAGCAAGCCGCTCGTCTCGCCGGGCTTGGAGCGATGCGCTCCCCACCCACCCGAAGTGGCCGTCCTTGGACCGCCACATCCAGCGGACGAAGACTCTCGAGTCCTCGCGGACCTCACCGTCCTGGCTCTGAGCGGCGGACGGTTGACCGATGAGATCGAGTTGATAGACACGCCGGGCTTCCTCTCCGCCGACGCCGTTCGAGCTGATTCGGTCCTGATGTCCACGATCGATGGGCGGATGTGGTTTGGGTGGGGGTGGCCGAGCACCTCCGACGAGCCGATTCCGCGGCTCGATGCGAACGCGCTGGCGACCGCCTTCGGCGGTAGCCCGTGGACCCCCCTGCAGCTCCTTTCCTTGTCCGGCCCGATAACGGATGCGAACGCGCTGACGATCATCAGCGACGAATGTTTCGCGGAGATCGCCAGCCTGCGCACCGGTCAGGTTGCGGCGCGGTTCCCGGGGCGATTCGTGGGCGGCAACGTGGAGTCGGTCTCCCTATTGCCCTATCGCGGCGAGATCCCCGGCTTCAGCGAATACAACGACGGAGGCGGCGTGATCACCGACGGCAACCTGCTGAGGTTCGTGCCGGACGGCACGGCGCAGGTCGTGGCGTCGGCAGCCCTCCCCGGGATGGTGCCGATCGGACTCGTCGGCCCGAACGGCGGCTGGATGGCGTTGGCCGAGTCGTCTCGCTTCCCGGTGCACAATCGCGGCTTCAGGCTCGATACGTACCAGGTCGGTGACGCCGCACGCGTTTCGGTGGCGCCGGGGGATCAGGTCCTCAGTCCAGAGGCCGAGGGCGGCTCGTTCCACCCGCGACTTGTTGGCGCCGTGCTCGATCCTGCACGATCCCTGGGTGACCTGCTCACCGGCGGCGCCGGATTCCGGGCCGAAGCCGAGGTGCCGCCCGGCTCGCGCCTCTTCGTCGCCCCGCTGGGCGAAGGGTTCCCGGTCGCCCCGACCTGGGAGGGCCGCGCCGACGACGGTCATGCGGTCTTTCAGGTCGCAGTTCCTGCGGGCCGGAACTCGTTCAACATGCGCGGCTTCGTGGTGACGCCGGCCGGCCACGGATACACGGTTGCCTGGTTCGTCAAGGTGTTGCGAGAGCCGCCGCAGCTCCAGGTCGAGGGGGAGTGGGCTTCGCTCGGCTTTGATGTCCCGATCCACGGCTCCACGGACCCGAAGGCCACGATTCTGGTGGATGGGGTCGCGGTGGCCGTTGCTGGCGATGGGACCTTCAACGCGCACGTCACCGCCCCGCCGTGGCCCACCCGCGTGGTGGTCGAGGCTGTCGACCTGGTGGGGAACCGGACGACGACGACGCTCAGCGTCGTCGGGCTGCTCGACTACCGGGAGCTGCCGTGGGTGCCGATCATCGTTTGGCTCACGGTGGTTGCCGGCGCGGGCCTGTTCCTCCTCGCTCCGCGCCTGCGACCGCCCCCGGTGACGTCGCACCCTGACGACGGCACCCTCGAGGACCTCGACGACCGCTGACCCGCCTCACCATCGATCATCGGTACACTCACGGCATGCCCCTCGTCCGGCCGTTCCGTGGCCTCGGCTACGCGCTGGAGCGCTTCGCGCCCCCCAGGCTGCCGTCGCGGATCCGCCTGCTCGGCGAGCCGGAGCCGGGACCCGGGCGCCGCGTGGCCGACCTGACCGATCTCGCCTGCCCCCCCTATGACGTCATCGGTCCCGCCCAGCAGGCCGACCTGCTCGCTCGAGATCCGCACAACGCGGTTCGCGTGGAGTTCTCCGCCGAGGCCGATCCGCACGCCGCCGCGGCAGCGGCGCTCGCGTCGTGGCAAGGAGACGGGACGCTGGAGCGCCGCCGGGACGCATCGGTCTACTACTACGCCCACGCGCAGCCGGCGAACCCTGATGAGCCGACCGTCACCGGGATCCTGGCGCGGGTCCTGCTGGAGCCGTTTGGCGCCGAGGTCAGGGCGCACGAGCACACCCTCGCCGGCCCCAAGGCCGATCGCCTCGCGCTGCTGCGCGCCACGCGCACCCAGCTGAGCCCGATCCTGGCGCTCTACTTCGACCGGTCCGACCGCTACCGCCACGTGATGAGCCGCGGCTGGACCGATGAATGGCGCGCGCGTGATGCCGACGGCCTGTTGCACACGCTGGCCGCGGTCGATCCCGACGACCGGCTCCTGGGCTACCTGTCACGGCAGCGCCTCTTCATCGCCGATGGGCACCATCGCTACGAGACAGCGCTCGCCTACCAGGCGGCGGTCCGCTCCGAGCCCCGGCTGGCCGCTCTCCCACCCGGTCAGCTCGCCGCGGACTGGATCATGGTCGTCCTGGTCAACGCGGAGATGGAGGAGCTCGAGATCCGTGCCACCCATCGCCTGATCCTCGATGCCGATCCCGACGCGCTGCGCTCGCTCATCGGCGGCTCGGACACGCTCTGGCAGTCGATCCCGGTGGCACCGGATCAACTGGAGGCTCGGCTGGACGGGTTGCGCGGTGCCGAGCACCCGGTCTTTGGCCTCGTGCTGCCTGGCGACGAGGGTCATCTGCTGGTCGGCGACCCCGATGCGGTCGAGGACCGCATGCGCCGCGAACCGTCGAGCATCGCCGTGCAGCGGCTGGACCTCGCCGTGCTCCACGCGGCGATCCTCGGCGACCGGCTGGGGATGGATGCCGCCTCGGTCGCCGCGGGCGGGCGGCTGGCCTACACTAGGAACGGCTCCGAAGCCGTGGCCGCGGTAGCGCGCGGTGACGCGAAGGTCGCCATCCTGGTCCGCCCGACCCGACTCGATCAGCTCGCCGCGGTGGCGAGTGCCGGCGATGTGATGCCGCAGAAATCGACCTACTTCTATCCCAAGCTGCTGACCGGCTTGGTCTTCAACCCGTTGGAGGATGCGTAACGCGTGGTCCAGGCAATCAAGCGCGACGAGGTCTACATCGAGCCCGAGGGGATCTACGTCGAGACCCAGCAGCCCGAGCGACGCAGCCGCAAGCCACCGCTGCTGCTGGTCCATGGCGCATTGGCCGGCTCGTGGTTGTGGTCCGACTTCGGCGCGTACTTCGCCGAGCGCGGCTGGGAGGCTCACGCCATGAACTTCCGCGGGCATTTCACTTCCGACGTCGCTGATCTGAGCACCACCCGAATGCGCGACTACGCCACCGATATCGGGGTAGCCGCCCGCCAGTTGGGCCGTGCGCCGGTGATCATCGGGTGGGGGATCGGCGCACTCGCTGCGATGCTGTACGCCGAGCACAGCCCGGTGCTGGGACTGGTCCTGCTGGCGCCGTCGCCGCCGGCCGACGCGTTGCCGCGACGACCCTCCGAGCACGAACTGAACGATGTCCCCCCGGTCTACGACGCGGCGTGGTGGGGATGGCTGCAACCCTGGGATCGCCTGCAAGAGATCTACCCCGACATGAACGATGACGAGTTGGAGAAGATGCAGGAGATGCTCGACGGGGCGCGCGAGTCGGGCAGCGCAAGACGCGAGCGCATGCTGGGCGTGGCGGTCAACGTCGACCGCATCAGCGCGCCGACGCTGGTCATCGGGGCAGGCCTCGACGATGTGATTCATCCATCGGAAGTGCGCCGGACCGCCGACCTGCTGGGCGCGACGTACGAGTACTTCCCTGCGGCCAGCCACTTCGGCCTGGTGATGGGTTCCCAGACCTGGCCGCAGGTGGCCGGCTCTGTGCTCGGCTGGCTCGAAGAGCGACGCCACGGGATGGGGACGGCGCTCGCGGGATCCGGCGCCGCGCGCTAACGGCTCTCTCGTCGTCTCTCTCGTCGTCGCCGCGCCGGGTGTCGGCCAAGCGACGTTTGCTGCCTCCGGCCGGCAGTCACCGGGTGGCTACAACGGCGAGGATCAGGCGCTACCAGGGCCGTGATTGGCTGATTCGCCGCCGGACGGCCTCGGTAGACACGCACAGGCTCGATCTTGGCCGCAGTGGTCAGCTGGTGGTCGCGAAGCGGGGTCGCGTCCGATTCGTGCCCACGGTCCCGGATGCACGGGCTCCGGCACCCAGATCGGTCGGCGCGAGTCGCCATCGGTCCAGTTGAGGGTCTCCGGGGGCCCTTGCTATACTCCGCCGGGCTCGATGAGCACATGATCAGGACGCGTGCCGCATTCGTCTAGAGGCCCAGGACACCGCCCTCTCAAGGCGGAGATCACCG